>CAWUJC010000065.1:0-8485 GCA_963922355.1 uncultured bacterium
GGAAGGTCGCCTAGCCGAAGACGGTCCGATTGACGCCAAGTACCCGCTCCAGGAACTCCCGGGCGGCGGTTATCGAGAGCGCACCCGCCAGAACGTGATCGACAGCGACGGCACGGTCCTTTTCGCTTTTGGCCCTCCGACGGGAGGAACGCTTTCCACCCTGGAAGACGCCCAAGAGCACCAGAAACCCTACCTGCTGCTTGACCTTGAGACGTTATCCGCGAGGGAGGCCGCCCAACAGCTCACCGCGTGGGTGGAGGCCAACCAGATCGAGAACCTCAACCTGGCCGGCCCTCGAGCCAGTACCGACGCCCGCATCTACGCTGCGGTAGCTGAGATTTTACGCTGTTGTCTCCCTGGCTAACGCCCGGGCAGGCCCTCTCCAGATGCGTCAACCAGCTTGACTCCGGGTTTGACAATTCCGCCGGAATCCATAGCCTCCAACAGTTTGAGGGGGGATGGGTTGTATGGCCCCCTCTATCTTGAGCGAACTAGAGAACTAACGAACGAACCCCTACTCTTTCACCCTTATGGTCCCAATTTCCCAAGCCTGGACGGTCGCCTCGTACGTCCTGAAGCAACGCTGGAGCGGCAACAAGCATTACCCGCTGGTGCTGATGCTCGAGCCCCTTTTCCGCTGTAATCTCTCCTGCGCCGGCTGCGGCAAAATCCAGTACCCGCCGCACATCCTGAATCGCCGCCTGTCTCCGGAGGAATGTTTCAAGGCCGTGGACGAATGCGGCGCCCCGATGGTTTCCATCCCGGGCGGCGAACCGCTCCTCCACCAGGAGATTGATCAGATCGTGGAAGGTCTAGTGGCCCGCAAGAAGTACATTTACCTCTGCACCAACGCCCTGGTACTGCTCAAGAAGATTGACCTCTTCAAGCCCTCCAAGTACCTGACCTTCAGCGTCCACATGGACGGCCTGCAGGAAGAGCACGACACGGCGGTTTGCCGCGACGGCACCTACGAAACCGCCCTGGCCGGCATTAAAGAAGCGGTCAAGCGCGGCTTCCGCGTCACCACCAACACCACGCTCTTCGACCACGCCAACCCCGAGCGCGTCCGCGCGTTCTTTGACGAGATGATGGAAGTGGGCGTGGAAGGCATGATGCTCTCCCCCGGCTACAGCTACCAAAAGGCCCCGGACCAGAACAGCTTCCTCGAACGCGAGAAGACCCACCAGCTCTTCAGCCAAATCCTAGCTGACCGCAAGCCGGGTTGGCGCTTTAACCTCTCCCCGCTTTTCCTGGAATTCCTCCAAGGCAAGATGGATTTCGACTGCACGCCGTGGGGTAGCGCCTGCTACAACATGTTCGGCTGGCAGAAGCCCTGCTACCTCCTCCAGGACGGCTACGCCAAGACCTACAAAGAGTACATCGCCGAAACCGATTGGGATAACTACGGCCACGCCAGCGGCAACGAAGAGTGCGCCAACTGCATGGTGCACTGTGGCTTCGAGCCCAGCGCCGTGGATAACACCTTTGGCTCGCTCAAGGGCTTCCTCTCTACCGTCTACCTCACGCTGACCAACGGCGGCTGGGGCAACGGCAACCCGCCAGCTCCAACGGCTCCCGCCACCACGGCCAAGGCCAAAGAATCGGAAAAGGAAACCGCCCTCGCGGCCTAAACTCCCATGCCCTCCGACGTTAAGACGGCTCCGTCCGACCCCGATTTGTCCCTCCAAGGCGCAAACTTCGTCATCCAAACGGATGCCGAGCGCCACGAGGCCATCAACAAAGCCTTCGACTACCGTGGCGACGTGACGATCACGCTCACCTCCGGCGAAACCGTGGAAGGCTACATGAGCAACCGCGACACCGACGTGACCAACCCCTACATCGAGATGTGGGTGAAGGATTCTGACGAGCCTAAGCAGTTCCTCTACCCCGACATCGCGGCCATCGCCTTCACCGGCAAGGACCCCGCCAGCGGTAAGTCCTGGCAGGCCTGGGTTTCCAAGAAGGAATCCGAACGCAAAGCCGAGATGGAAAAGCTTCGCCAAGAAAGCGAAGAAATGGGGCACCTGTAACGGGCTGCTTCCTCCAATCAGGGTGGGCCAGCGGTTATGACAACCACGACCTGGACCCGCCCATGGCTCACGGTCGCGTTGAGCCTTGCCCTTCTCTTTCCCCTTTGGTGGGTTTGCGGCCAGCCCTTCCTTCCGGCTGGCTTGCGCGTACTCCAGCCGGGATTGGCAGAAGCCTGCTGGTGGGCCCTTTTCCTCGCCGCGCTCTACCTCCTACCTAGTAGCCTCCACCGTGAACATGCTTGGCGCTGGCTCCAGCGACCTTGTGATGGCCCAGGCATCTGGCTGGCCCTAGTGGCGGCTACCATCTTCACCGGACTGCAAGTCGCCAATTTCACCGGGGGTTACCTCCGTTCGGATGATTTCGTCATCCTCACCTTGCAACAAGAGCGGACCTGGCTGGACGCCATCTTTACCCCCTACAAAGAGCATACCCAACCGCTGCTTCACCTCCTTTTCCTTCTGCTCTGGGATCCCCAAAACGGGAGCACTTTGTGGCTGAACTTGGCGGCCTCCGTTCAGTTTGCTGCTCTCTTTCTGGCCCTCTATGCCTACACCGCCGCCGCCCAGCTTCCGCGGCTTACCTATCTGCTAACCGCCATCTTGCTCCTTTCCTGGGCGCGATGGGGAGAACTCACGGCTGGTTTCTACAGCCAGTGGTTTGTCGTCCATGTCGCCCTCTTTAGCTTCCTCGCCTTCGCTTCCTGCCTCGTCGCCTTCCGGACCGGAAGCCGTTGGAGCCTCGTCGGGCTGGCCCTTAGCCTCCTCCTGGCCGGGCTGAGTAATCTGTCCGCCAGTTGGACCTTTGCCTTAACGGGTTCTAGCCTGATGTTGCTTGTGGTGATGGGCGGGCAACCTGCGGCCTCCAACCTACGACGGGTAGCGCTACCTTTCTGCTTGGTCGCCGGACTCGGCTTGGTCTTCGTTTTGTATCAACTAGCCGTCACCCACCTCTTCTACCAGATCGAAGAATCCCAAATTGACGGGGCCAATCCCTTAGCCTCATTGCTGGGCAGTTTTGTCTTACTGGGCTCCGCCCTGGGGGACTTCATTCTTCCCTATGCCAGCGTCTTTCAACACGGGCATCTCCTGGCTCAGGGCGGGGGAGTCTGCCTGTTTTTCCTCTTGTTCATCATCACCTGGTGGCGAGCACCAGAGGCTCCCCTCCCTCAACCCGCGATACGACTCAAATTCCACCTCCTCTTTCTTCTCGCCGCCGCTTGGCTCTATTGCCTGATGGTCAGTCTTGGTCGGCCGGATTTAAGCCTGCATGCCTCCTCTCGCTACTCCTTGGCGCCCTTCCTCTGTCTCAGCCTCTTGGCCGGAATCTGCCTCTCTGTCTTAGTCACCAGCCGCCTCATTCCGACGCGCCGCTTAAGTTCCGTAGGCTTTCTCCTGCTGCTGGCACTACCGCTGCCGGCTATCGTTCTTGGCGCGCGTCCCGGCTGGTACAGCGGCGGTCCTATCCGGAGCGAAACGCTGGCCATTGCCCAGGAAAACCAGCGCCTGATCGACGAGCTCCGCCGCGAAATCCGAACTCTACAAAAGACAACCGCACCTGCGCCCTTCAGCCTCCCCAGCTTGGATGCGCGATCTAGCAAAGCCGTCTTTGATTGGCTCCTCATCCCGGGGCATGACCTCAACTACCTCCTTCCAGCCCTCGCCCTTGGGCCGCAAGAGCTTCGCTTGCTCCCGCCACCAAACACGCAAGTGCCGAGGGTTTCTTCAGCCTTTAATCGCGCCCTCTCGACCAGCCCTTACTGGCAGAACCTTTACCTCCAACCCGTGGAGGTCCGTCCCGATGCCCAAGTCTATCTGAAAAAGGACGACGCGCCCAAACGGGATCTGACCGTCCTTTCAAGGGCGGCTGGAAATGAGCTGGTCGTCTTTTCCGAATCACGCCCCCGCAACGAAGTGCGCTACCTCACCGTGCAATTTCCCAAAGCAGGGGCACCAAAAGCTGATCTCCATCTCCTGGTCGACACGCCCTGGCTTCATGATCTTTACTTGGGTGTTATCCCCGCCAGACAACTCCAAGGACAACGAAGCCAGACGGTGGACCTCTTTCAATTCCACGGCGTGGCGCAGAGCCCGAGCCTGCGCCATCTGCGCCTCAGGTGGGGAAAAGAGAAGATGGCCACGCCCCAGGCCAACGTCAGCCCGACCGCACTCCCGCTTTGACATTCCTCCACTTCGGAGGAAACTAAGGAGATGGACGAGTTGAGCCGGGGGGAATTCCTGGCCGCGGTCGCTGCGGTCACGGCACTGACGTCCACCGGGGTCTTTGTCTTGCTCTGGTGGTTCTGGCTCCGTCGTTTTGAGCGCCGCCTCCATCGTCTGGGCGAACACTTGGCCGGCTCCAAATCCGGCTCGGCGGGCAAGAAACATAAACTCAAGCCCGCCACCGAACCAGAGAACGGCGAACTCGTCGCCACCTTCAAGCTCAGCACCAGCGACCACACCGTTTCCATCATCGAAGAGGACGGCAAGCGCTTCCTCCGCGTGGACGGCAAGCTGACCGACCAGGAGCGCGAGCAAATGCTGCGCTACCTCAAGAGCGAAGGTTTTTTGGGCTAAGGCGCGTTCGTGATTTCCTAGCTAACGCCCCACGCGAGCGAAGAGCTGAGTCGCGTAGACCTTCCCGCCGTTGGTGCGCACCACCCCCACACCGGTGATGTTGTACTCACCCAGCATGTTCTGGCGATGCTGCGCGCTGTTGGACCAAATGCGAACAAACTGCTTGGCGATGGCCCGGGCGTTACCGTCGCCGAAACTCACCACGCCCACGTTTTCCGCCACGCCCGAAACAAAGCCCATGTTCTCCGTGATGTCGGCCTGCCGCCGGTCAAAGTTATAATGGCCCAGAGGAATGCGGCCCGAGCCCATGGCCGCGCTGTGGGTTTCTGCGGCAGAAGCCAGGGACGAATCCCAGGAAAGCGGCGTCTTGCCGTTCTGCGCGCGGTAGGTCCGCACCTCCCGCGCGATCTCGCGGGCCACGTCCTCCATCGGGACGACCGATTCCACCGTGCCACCGGTTTCGGGATAGACGGGGGGCTTGCGGCCACATCCGGTGATGATCAGAGTCAACAGGGCCAGACCCACGAGGGTCCAGGAAAAAAACTTCATGGCTCGAGCCTAACACTCACCTGCCAGAAGGGGAAGCCCAGCAAACCCTCTCGGAGCGAGAGGAGTAGGAGTGCCCACGATCTGATCTAGTTGTCCTTCGCGGCTTCGTTGACACCACTAGCGGCCTCCGAAGCCGCATTCACCTCTTGCTTGGCGCTTTCTTGCGCCTGAAGTAAGGCGCCATGAGCTTGGTCGCGCGCCTTCTTGGCCTCTTCCAGGGCCTTGGCCGTCTGCTCGTGCACCTTCTTGATATCAGCCTGAGTCTCAGCCAAATCGGCCTCGTTCTTCTTGCTTTGCTCTAGCGCGGCCGATGCCTTTTTTTCGGCTTCCTTGGCGGTGGTTTCCGCCGCTTCAGCCACTTGTTGGCTCGCCTTCAGTTCCTTCTCCGCACCGGAGAATTCATCGCTGGGGCTATCGCAAGCCACCAGCGTCAAGACGGCGGCGGCCAGCATCAATTGCGGGCAAAGGGTGATCAACTTCATGGGATGTCGTGGTCAGAATGTTGCGTCTTAAGAACCATCTCCAGCCGGCGTTTGGAGGGAATCTTTCACGTGATCCGCCTGGGCTTCCATTTTCTCTTTCACCGCCTCGGCCTCTTCCTTTGTCGCCTCGGCTTGCTGCTTCATTTCTTCAGCCAGATCTTGCTTGGCTTCGGCTAAGTCAGTTTCGATTTTTTCGTTCTTTGCTTGGGCTTCCGCGGCAATCTTCTCGGCTTCTTTCGCTTCTTTCATCGCCTCCTCCGCCAAGGCTTTGGTGGCGGCGATTTCTTCCTTGGCCAACTCGCGGAGAGCGGCGTCTTCCTTGGCTACTTGGTCACTTTGGCCACAAGCGCTGAACAGCAGGGCGCTCGTCGCCACCAGCAACGGGGCAATCAATGGCTTGGACATGAGAAAATGACTGAAGGCTTGGGATCAGGGCATGATGCCGTGTGCACCTCCCCCGATCCGGTTCCTGGTTCGAGGACTATTCCGTGGCCGGAGCTTCGGCCTTCTTCAATGCGTCGGCGGCAGCTTCTTGGGCCTGTTCCGTGGCGTCGGTCGTATCGGACTTCAACTTGTTCAACGCGTCGGTCACCTGCTGCTTGGCTTCGCTGGCTTCCTGCTGCGCCTGGGCGGCCATGTCATCAAGCTGCTGCTGCGCCTTGGCGGCCTCGTCCGCAATCGCGCTCTTGGTTTCGGTCAACTCATTGGCGGTTTCTTCGGCCTGGGCCTTGGTGGCGTCCGCTTCCTTCTTCACCGCCTCCAATTCCTTCTTCATTTCATTAACTTCGGCTTGGGTCGCGGGCGTTTCACTTTCAGCGCCGCAGCCAGCCAAGGCAAACAGGGAAACGGTGACGGCCAACATCTGGCCCCAACGGAAGAGGTGGTTCTGCTTCATGGCCCAGAGAGTTAGCAGATTCCGCGCCGAGGGCAATCGAACATTGCTCCGCCCCCAAGTTACGCCTTACTATTTCCCATGGATTGGCTTCTTTACGTCATCTTGGCTGTGGCGGTACTGGGCGCCGCGCTGGCCCTGGCGAGTTTTCTCCACCTGCGCGCGCAAGGGCAGTCGCAGCGCGAGTTGCGCGACACCCTCCTCCGGCTTGAAGCACAGATCGAAGCCTCCTCGCGTGGTTTTAGCGAGCTGCGGGAAGAACTCCATCGCCGCACTCAAGAAGCCAGAGAGGCGCAGCAAGCCTTCGCCCATCAACAGACCAGCGCCGCCGAAACGCTCCGACAACAGGTGGTCGAGCAACTCACTCAGGGCCGGGAAAGCAGCCAAAAGGCGCTCGACGAACACCGTGTCGGCTTTGAGCAACGGATGAGCGAAACGCGCGAGGCGCTCGGCCAAAGCCTCGCCCAGGGGCAGCAGCGGGTCGCCACCAGTGTGGTGGAGGCACTCACCCGCAACGCTGAGGAAATCAGCAAACGCCTGGACAAGCTCACGGGCCAAACCGACGAGCGACTCAAGGAAATCTCCGGCCAGGTGGATAAGCGTCTCGCCGAAGGCTTCGAAAAGACGACGGAGACCTTTGGCGATGTGCTCAAGCGTCTGGCTCTCATCGATAAGGCGCAGGAGGAAATCACCAAGCTGTCAACCAACGTGGTCAGCCTCCAACACGTGCTGAGCGACAAGAAAAGCCGCGGCGCTTTTGGCGAAGTTCAGCTTGAGGCCCTGGTCCGCAACGCGCTCCCGCCCGATGCCTTCGATTTCCAGGTCACCCTCTCCAACGGCAACCGAGCCGACTGCTTGCTGAAGCTGCCCGCGCCGACCGGCTCGGTGGCGGTGGACAGCAAATTCCCGCTCGAGGCGTACCAACTGATGACGAACCTGGACCTGCCCGAAAACGAACGCGTCGCCGCCGGTCGCCAGTTCAAGATCGACATCAAGAAGCACATCAGCGACATCGCCAGCCGCTACATCGTGGAAGGCGAAACCGGGGAGGGCGCCGTCATGTTCCTCCCGGCGGAATCCGTCTTTGCCGAAATCCATGCCCACCACCGCGACTTGGTCGAAGAAGCGATGCGGGCGCGGGTCTGGATCACCTCGCCCACCACCATGATGGCCATTCTCACCACCGCCCGCGCCGTGCTCAAAGACGAAGCAACCCGCAAACAGGTCCACATCATCAAGGACCACCTCGTACGCCTCGGCCAAGACTTCTCCCGCTTCCAAGATCGGATCGAGAAACTGGCCGTTAACGTCGAGCGGGCGCACAAGGAGGCCGGGCTGGTCGCCACCTCGGCCGGTAAACTCACCAGCCGCTTCCGCAAAATCGAAAAGGCCGACCTCTCCGCCCTGGAAGACGAAAAGCCAGAAGCGCTGCCGAAGCCAGATGCCCCAACTCCCGTAAAAGCGAATGGCAGCAGCGAGTCCGAGCTACCGTTGGGGTAGCTTAGCCCAGTTCTCCTGACATTCTTTTGACGGTTGCCTCGTTGCGGCGGCGGCGCGCGGCTCTTACCTTGGGGCGATGAAAGTTGCCTGGTATACCATCATGCTCAGCCTTGGTCTGGTCTCGCTGCTCTACGCGGCGGAAACCAAGAAGCCTTCCAGCCCTGCTCCCACGTCGACTCCCAAGAACATGAACTCGATCATGGTCATCCATCCCTACAAGCATCACGGCATGTGGGTCTTTGATGACGAGACCAAGGGCTTGGACAAGGAGCCGTTTGTCTTTGGCGCCGACGTCATCATCGAGCAAGCGGTAAAGGATCTCCCCAACGCCCACGAAGGCTTCAACCTGATCTTGGCCGCCATCCCGTTCCCCGGCCATCAACTCAGCTTCGAGCGCCAGGAAGCAGAAGCCGGCGGCTACTTCTACCATTCCCGCCAACTCGACAAAAAGGGCT
>CAWUJC010000066.1:0-8478 GCA_963922355.1 uncultured bacterium
ATCATTGATCCCACGACCGCTGACGACATTCCCTACTTCATCCGTCAGTTGGGTCGGATGAAGCGCTACTCCGGCATCTCCGAAGACGAGGCCCGGGCCATCGTCACGCGACCCAACTACTTTGGCGCGATGATGATTCAGAACGGCCAGGCCGATGCCTTGGTCGGGGGCGCAACCGCAACGAGTGGCAGCATCCTGCGTCCCTTGTTTCAGATCATCCGCCCGCTGAAAGGTGTGAAGTCCATTTCTTCCTGCCTGGTGATTGAACTAGAGAAACCGCGCTTTGGAGACGAAGGCGTTTTCATTTTTGCGGACTGCGGCGTCATTCCCAAGCCGGACGTCGATCAGCTTGGCTCCATCGCGATTGAAGCGGCCAAAATTAGCCGCCAGTTTGGCCGGGCTAAGCCCAAGGTGGCCATGCTTAGTTACTCGACCAAGGGCAGTGCCACGACGCCGGATACGGAGAAGATTGTGGCGGCCACCGAGCTGGCTCGGGAGTACTTCATGGAGCACAACATGGACGTCGACATCGACGGCGAGCTTCAGGTCGATGCCGCGCTACTCAGCGCGGTGGGCGAACGCAAATTAGCCGATAGTCCCGTTTCCGGTCAGGCCAACGTGCTGGTTTTCCCGGATCTCAACGCCGGTAACATTTCGGCCAAGCTGGTGCATCGGTTGGCAGATGCCAAAGCCTACGGCCAAATTCTGATGGGCTTGGAAAAACCGGCGGCGGATCTTTCTCGTGGGGCAAGTGTGGAGGAAATCCTCGGGGTGGCGGCGATCGTGGGCTTGCAGTGCATCAATTACCGCAAGCTCTATCCTGAACAAGGGGCCCGGTACAAGAACGAGCTGCTGCCGGAATTTGATTAGAAGCTCTCTCACGCCCACCCATGCCTGCCCCTGAACCCGAATTCGAGACCCATGGTGATGAGGTGCGTAATCGGGTGACGCCACGCGTCTTTGTGGCGGCTACGCGGCAGAATGACGGCAAAACCACGGTAAGCTTGGGGCTGTATGCGGCTTTGCAGCAGCGTTTTGAGACCATCGGTTACATCAAGCCGGTGGGGCAGCGCTTCGTGGATATCGAGGGCGAAAAAATTGACGAAGACACGGTGCTGATTAAGGACACCTACCGGGTCCCCAGCCGTTTGATTGCGATGAGCCCCATTGCGGTGGAGCCGGATTTTACGCGGAAGTTTATTTCCCATGGGAACGCTGAGGGGCTGCACCAAACCGTGCGCAGCGCTTTCGATGAATCAAGCTGGGAGAAGGATTTTGTCATCATCGAAGGTACGGGCCACGCCGGGGTGGGGAGCGTATTCGATCTTTCCAACGCCATGGTGGCCAGCCTGCTTCAGGCCAAGGTCGTGATCGTGAGCGAAGGCGGCATCGGCAAGCCGATTGACGAGATCGCCATGAACCTCGCCCTCTACGAAAAATTTGGTGTCGAAGTGATCGGTGCCGTGTTCAACAAGGTGCTGCCGGAAAAGATGGAATCCTTGCGCGAGGTGGCGACCCGCGGTTTGGAACGCCTCGGCCTGCCACTGTTGGGGATGATGCCGTACAGCCCGGAACTACGCCGCCCCACTTTGAATCAGGTCTGTCGGAAAATTCGTGGCCGCTTCCTCGGCGGCGAGGACCACAAACGCGAGCGGGTGGCCAAGGTCACGATCGGAGCCATGAGCTATCGCAACGTGGAAAACTACTTTGAGCCGGGAACGCTCATCATCACGGCGGGCGATCGCGAAAGCTTGATCCTGACCGTGCTGGGCGAGAAGCGCTCGAAAAAGCTGCCGATTGCCGGGGTAGTGCTGACGAGCGACATGCTCCCATCGCCCGAGATTCTGGAGATTATTCAGCAGCGCAATATCCCCTTTATCGCCACCAGCTTTAGCGCCTACGAGGTGGCGGCCGCCATCAACAAGATGACGGTGAAAACGGAAGTGGGCGACCAGACCAAGATTTCTCTCATCCAAAATTTGGTCAACGATCACGTTGATCTCGACCGCCTGCTGGAAAGCGTGATGCCGCCGCAGGACGCGGCGCAGATTTCCCTTTTGTAGGGCCGCCCTTGATGAACCAGTATTACCTGCGCATCGGTGAGGAAACCACCGGCCCGTTTACCCAAGCTCAGATCGAGCAGTTTTGGCGGGAAGCCCGGATTAATGCCAAGACCCTTTATTGGAACGAGTCGGCCCAATTATGGAAGCCGGTGACGGACCTCTTCATGCCCACGCAGCCGCCACCGGAGCAACCGGAGGTGCTGAGCGATGAAGAATGGCGCCAGCGCCGGCCGTATCGCCTGATCCACAAGCGCACTTGGTTGGTGATGTGGCTCTGCATGTTTGGCTTTCTCCACGTTGTTCTTTTGCTTGCTCTGGCCATTAAGTTGAAGCCGGACAAGGTGGGGATGGAGGTGGTGTATTTTCGTTTTGCGGTGGTGCCTTTTCTTTTCGTTGGCTGGATGTCCATCTGGCGCATGTACAAGTGGGGGCTGGGGCTTCTCTTGCTCTACGTTGGCTTGGTCTTCAACCAGGCCTATTACCATGGCCAGACCATCAAGTGGGTCGAACTTCCCATCTACGTTGTGATCCTCGTCTTGCTCCTCCTGAATTGGAAGCGAATGCGTTGGATTCGCTCGGATACCCTTTCGTGACTTTTTGCTGACGTCGTTGGAATGGGGTTGCGCTCAACCGTGGAGCTGCCTATTTCCATTGCTATGTTCAGAGCGCTTCTTTCCTTGAGCTTGTCCGCGGTTCTTCTTGTCGCAGGGACGGTATCGGCAGATGTCATCGACACGGACTACTACTACCGAATTCAGAACACCAGCGCCGGGCTAGAGCGTTCCTTGGATGTTGGTGCGGGGGAACAAGGCCTGGTGGAATTCAAACTCACCAATGACCTGCAGCCGACACAAGTCTGGCGAGTGCAGTATGCCGCCAATGGTCATTACCGCATCCTCAATCAAAAGCATGGCAACCAGGCGCTTACGGTGCTGAAGGGGAAAGAGCATCGGGTGTTGCTCCGCCCGATCGGCCACGAAGGGCGCCAGCAGTTTAAGCTGCGCCACCTCTGGGGGAACCGCTACGTCGTCACCACGGGTGGGGGGGATTTGACCCTCAATGTTCGGCCCGATGCGAATTACCATCTAAACGGAGTACCACAGGCCAACAATCCGGCGGAAAACGATCTGATGGTCTTCGAATTTGAGCGTCGCGGTCCGATCTGGCATCACCGACCTCACCACGGAGGTTGGGGCCCGGGTCCGGTCCACCCACCTAATCCCGATCCTTGGCCGCATCACCATCATCCAAAGCCCACCCCCGAAATCCAGCGGCTCACCCACCAGATGAAGCGCTTGGCCAATCGCCTGGAGAACGAGACCCAACACGCCATGGGGGCCAGTGCCTACTTCCTGAACCGCATGCTCGGAAACTTGCCTGTCTTCACCATCATCGACAACGGTTCGCTCCCCCACCGGAGTGATTTCCAGCGTACTCGCCAAACCATGGCGGCGGTAATCAACAATCCCAAGAAAGGGCAAGATGGGGAGCAGCTACAGAAAGTTCGCGATAAATTGTCTCACCTGCAAAAAGAGGTCGCACAGATCCGTCGCCTGTATCACGAAGCTAACCGTTAGACAGAGGCTTGATCTTCGACCGCTCAGGAGAATGATGATTCAATGACATTGAACCGTATTCTTTCACTCACTGTTGTTCTCTTCGTTTTCTTTGGCCCGAGCCTAGATGTTGCCCGGGCGGGTGGTTCGATTTCCAAGGGCGAAGTGGAGGAAAAAATTCTCTCCACCGATAAGCCTTTGGTCATCTATGTCTTGCGCAGCTTGGATTTGGCCCCGCAGGGTTCGGCTACTCGGATTGGCTCGCGCGTGAGCCCTGGGCTTGGCGGTGAGCGAGTTGGCCCTTTCCTTTTCGAGGCGCGCCGCGCTGGCTCCAAAGGCGAGTACAACCTTCAAGTGGAACTGAAAACCGCCCGCATCTTCTTTGACGCGCAGAACAAGCGGACGGAAGACATCGGCCAAGCCGTCCGAGTCAACGAATGGCTGGCGGCCGTTCAAGTGCGCAATTTGACTGAGAGAAAGTCGGAGGAAGAGCCACCCGCGAAGGCCAAACCTGCGGAGTCGACCTTGGCGCAGAAGCAAGCGGCGGCGATGAAGAAAATCCAACCTCTCATTGCCAAGGTGAACAACATTGCTCTTACCCCGAAAGGATTGCCGATCGCGGTGAAACTCAACATCAAAGCCGCAGCCTTTGACAAGATCAACGCCGGGCAAATGCCAAGCTCAGCAGAAATTACGGACGCCATCGGTCAGCTCAAGGGCAAGATGGTAACCGTCAAAAGCGGTTCAACTGATGAAAAAATGATTCAAGAGTTGATCAGCGAACTACAGGCGTTGGACAAGTTACGCTAGCTTCTCAGCATCTAGGCGTCGCGTTCCCGCTTTAAAATCTCCGTCGTACTCACGCCTGGGACGAGGTTGAGGAACTGCGCGTCGGCGCCAATCTGCTCGACGGCTTCACGGACGTCTTGGTGGATGGTCTCCAACGTATAGTCGCCTCCTTTAGCGTAGATGTGGGGCCGGATGGCCAGAATCGGTGCCGCCACGCTACGTTGGGGGAAGACCACGATGTAGTCCACCGCGTCGAGCTCGGCGAGCAACCAAGCCCGGACGGCCGCCGGGCGGACGGGACGGTCCGGGCCCTTGAGTTCGCGGACAGAGGCATCGTCGTTCAGCGCGACGACGAGCTTATCGCCACACGCCTGGGCGGCGGGGAGGTAAGCCTTATGTCCGCTATGTAAGACGTCAAAGCAGCCGCTGGTGATGACTAGTTTCTGGCCTGCGGCGTCGAGCTGGTCACGCTCCGCGGTCATCGCTTCCAGCGTTTTTACCTTCGGAATGTCGGCCAGTGAGAGATCGGGATGAGCGGCCAGGACGCGTTGGAGATCGGCATCTTGGGCGCGTTTGGCTTCGAGTTCGGCAGCGAGGGGATCGGACATGAGCTTAACGGGTGGACGTATATGCCGCTGCAGCGGCTTCGGCGTTGTGGCGGAGATGGTCGGGATTCAGGGTGCCAGCGATGACGCTGCTGGCCATCGGGTGGCGGAAAATAAAGTCCAGACTGGCGCGGACCGGGTCCGCGGCTTCCGTAGCGCCGAAGTGCCCGCTGCCGAAGGCTTTCTTGACGAGCACGCCAACGTTCTGCTTGGCGCAGTAGTCGAGCACGCTTTCTTCCTCCGTGTGCCAGGGATTGTAGGTGATCATCATCACGTCGCTGAGCTGGGCGGCAGCCAGCCCACCGTCGACGGTTTTGGTCGACATCCCGAAGGCGCGGATTTTGCCGGCGGCTTTGATTTCGGCCAACGTTTCCAGCACGCCGCTGTGCTGCACGATATGCAGATCATTGCCGTCGGAATGGATGAGGACGAGGTCGAGCCAATCGGTGCGGAGACGCTGGAGGCTGCGCTCGATGCTCACGCGGGTGTGCTCGGGGGTAAAGCGGTGAAAGGAATCGCCGTTGACGAACTCTTCGCCAACTTTGCTGGCCAGCAGGAGTTGATCGCGCGGCACGCTGAGGCTGGGTAACAACTGGCCCAGGCGCTCTTCGCTGGTGCCGTAGGCGGGGGCGGTGTCGATCAGGTTGATGCCGTAGGAAAGGGCGGTTTCAAGCAGGGCGACGGCATTGGCATCGCTCGGGAGCTCAAAGCCGGTCGGGTATTTCACGCCTTGGTTGCGCCCCAGCTTCACGGTACCAAGGCCGAGCACACTGGCTTCCAGCCCGGATTTACCCAAAACGCGACGGGGAACCGAGAGGGAATCAGGCATGGGCCTCCGTGGGCAATGAGGCGAAGAGGGTTTCCCAAACGGGCTGGCCGACCGGGGCGGCGGGCAGGCCAAGTGAGGGCGGCTCTTTCGCGACATCGGAGAGTGGGACAAGGGACTGCTTGGCAAACTCTTGCAGCACAAGATCAGCCGTCAGCGGAGCGAGCACCAGCTTGGTCGGCCAGGCCACAATCGCATTGCCCACCGTTTTCACCATGGGCCCGTCGGGGCGTGAGCCGTCCGGCATCTTGCCTTCCGCGCGGTCGACCCGGAAGCTGGCCCATTGCGCACCGTTCAGATCCACCCAGGGCAGCAGCTTGCCGACCAGCCGTTGCGCTTCCTTGATTTGCGCGGCGCTGTCTCGGGCCACGCCATCTTTTTCTGCTAGCTCACCTCCCAGGTACCAGACACGCTGGCCATCGGCGGTGGGATGGGTCGTGGCGACAAGAGGCGGCTTGGTGCCGGTGCCAATGCCCACGGCGTAGAGATCGGGCAAGTCGGCTTTCTTGACCACCACTTGGTGCAGCGGGCGAAGTTGCATGGCCGGGCCGGAGGCGCAGCCCAGTTGTTCCAGGATGGAGCCGTTGCCTTTGCCGGCGGTGAGCACGTAGCGCTCGGCCGTCAGACGGCAGGAGAGAGCACCACCTCCGGTCAAATCAATACCGGTGATGTGGCCAAATTCCGCCACGAGCGAGGCCGTCTTGCCCCACTCGACCTGGAGCACCCGTCCCGCGAGGGGCTTGGCCAGCTCGGCGACAAGGCTCTGGGCGTTGACCACGGTTTCTTCCAGTCGGTAGAGCGCTCCCTTGTAGCGGGAGTCGGCGAAGAGCGGCGGGTAGTCCGCCCGGTCCAGAGCAGCCGAGCGGCTTTCCAGCGTTTTGCTGGCAAAGAAGGCGGCTACGCGGGAGGTAAGGGAACCCACCGGCCAGAGGAACTGGCAGGGGGAGAGGACTTCAACGCCGCTCAAGTCAATTTCGCCTTTGCCCTCTAAGGCTTGTGCCCAGCGGGCCGGCATCTCGCCAATGGTCTCCGAGGCGTCGTTGAGCACGCCGTTCAGGGCGTATTTCAGCCCGCCGTGGAGCACGCCCTGGCTGGCCATCGTCTGTTGGCCGCCGAGGGTCCCATCTTCCAGCAAGACGGCGTTGTAGCCTTGCTTGAGTAAGGTGTGCAGGGTCCAGAGCCCAGCGATGCCTCCTCCGATGACGACGGCGTCGACTTGAACGGTAGGAGGCGAGTCAGACATGGCTTACTTTTCGGTCGAGTCGTACACGTCCTCGGGGTTGAAGACCTTATGGCCTCCCACGTGCTCCAGCGTTTTCGAGCTGTTAAGCGGGGCGCGGCGGTAGAAACAGCTCCGGTAGCCCACGTGGCAGGCGGCGCCTTCTTGGCGGACCTTGAAGATGAAAGCGTCTTGGTCGCAGTCGGTCAGCACTTCCTCGACGCGTTGGACGTGGCCGCTGGTCTCGCCCTTGATCCACAGCTTCTGGCGCGAGCGGCTGAAGTAGGTGGCTTTTCCGGTTTCGAGCGTCAGGCGCAGGGCCTCGTCGTTCACGTAACCGAGCATAAGGATTTCGCCGGTTTCGGCGTCTTGGGCAACGGCCGGAAGCACCTCGCTCTTGTGGAAAGCAGGCATCAGGCGAGCGCCGGTTTCAACTTCTTGCGGAGCAGACATGAAGCAACAATTTAGGTGGGAGGTGGAAAGGGAGCAAGGCGCTTTATCCACCCGCCACGATGCGGATGAACTCGATCTGATCGCCTTCGGTTAAAGCCCGCGGCGACCAGTTTTCTCGAGGGAGGGCTTCGCCGTTGTGCTCGACGAGGAGGACGCGGGGATCAAGCCCCAGCTCGTGGGCAAGATCGCCCAGCGTGGAACCGGCGGGCGCGGTGCGCGCCTCGCCGTTGAGTTCAAAGGAAAGGAGGTCGTCCTTACTTTTTCTCATCCTTGGCCGGAGCCTCGTCTTTCGCGCCTTCCGCAGCATCAGGAGCGCCCGGAGCGCCAGCTGGCGGCATGCCAGGGGCCTGCTGCTTGAAGTTCGTAATTTCCGCGAGCATCGTCTTGGTCAGCTCCTGGAGTTTTTCGTTGTCCGGGTACTTCTTCTGCACTTCCTGGAGCACAGCTTCGGCTTCGTCAATCTTCTGCTGGAGGGCGAGGATCTGCACGAGTTCCATCACGCGCTCTTCGTCGGGCTCACCAGACATCACCTGAGACTTCAACAGCTCGGTACCCTTGCTGATCGCCGCCATGGCATCCTCTTTCTTGCGAAGCATGTCATAGGCCATGGCTTGGCCGATGTAGGCTTCCGGATTCTCTGGTTCCTTCTCGGCGGCCTGAGTGTAAAGGCCCAGGGCTTCTTCCGCGAATTTCTGGATGTTGCCTTGCACGGCTTCCAGCTTCTTTTGGGCTTCAGCCATCTTGGCTTTGCCTTCTTCGCTGGCCATCAGGGCTTGGGCTTCTTCTTCGCTCTTGGCTTGGCCCGCCATGCCTTGAATGGACTGGAAGAACTCCTGCTGAGCGGTTTGGAAGGCCATGGCGGCTTCCTCAATCTTGCCGTTGCCTTGGGCAATGAAATCAGCGGCGCTCCCGGGTTCCGGCGGCGGAGCGGATTCACCCGTGGCGGGGGCAGAGGTTTCAGCCGGCT
>CAWUJC010000067.1:0-8457 GCA_963922355.1 uncultured bacterium
AGATGTTTAACCCGCAGGCGCAGCAGGGTAATCGCTCGGGCCAAGGCCTTCTCTTCTCCGGTACTGCCCGGCCTCATTGGCAGCGGTTCCTAGAAGCGATGAACCACTTCCAAGGTGAGCGAATGACCCGTCGCTGGACCCAAGCCCGCCAGCTGATTCGCGAAAACGGCGTCACCTACAACGTCTATGGCGACCCCCAGGGCTTGGACCGCACCTGGCAGCTCGACCCCATCCCCTTTATCCTCCCGCCGGAAGAATGGCGGCAGATCGAAACCGGCCTCATTCAACGCGCCACCCTGATCAATCAGATTTTGGTCGATGTCTATGGCCCTGGGAATCTCCTCCGCACCGGCACCCTTCCGGCCGGCGTCGTCTACGGGCATCCGCATTACTTGCGCCCCTGCGTGGGCTTGCGTGTCCCGCAAGATACGTACGTCCAACTCTACGCTGCCGACGTGGCCCGCCGCCCGGATGGCAGCTGGTGCGTACTCAACGACCGGACCCAAGCCCCCTCTGGGGTGGGCTACGCCTTGGAGAACCGCCTCGTCCTTTCGCGCATGATGCCTGAAGTACTCCACGCCGTAGAAGTGGAACGCCTGGCCCGCTTCGCGACCGAGCTGCGTGAATCACTGGAACAACTCGCGCCCCCCGCCGCAGGCGACACGCCCCGCATCGTTCTGCTCACCCCCGGCCCGTACAACGAGACCTACTTTGAGCACGCTTACCTCGCCCGCTTCCTCGGCTGCACCTTGGCCGAAGGAGCCGACCTCACCGTGCGCGACAACCGCGTCTACCTCAAGACCCTCAGCGGCCTCCTCCAGGTCGACGTCATCCTCCGCCGCCTGGATGAAGACTACTGCGACCCCTTGGAACTGCGAAGCGACTCGGCCCTGGGTATCCCTGGTCTGCTTCAGGTGGTCGCTGCTGGGCAGGTCACCGTGGCCAATGCGCTCGGTTGCGGCCTGGCCGAAAGCCCGGCGCTCCATCCCTTCCTTCCCGCTCTGGCGCAAGAACTGTTGGGCGAAGACCTCCTCCTCCCCACCGTGCCCACCTGGTGGTGTGGCCAGGAACAAGAGCGTCGCTTTGTCCGGGATCACCTGGGCGAGCTCTCGGTCCAACCGGTCCACGGCAACCGCCGCTTCCAACTCTTTAGTGATCCGGAGGCCGACATGGAGGCGCTGCAAAACGAGCTTGATCTCCACGGCTCGACGTACACCGGCCACGAGCGCTTCCCACTCGCGACAACGCCCACGTTAAAAGAAGGTGCCCTGGAGCCTCGGCCCCATGTGCTGCGCTGCTTCCTCATCGCCCATCAAGGCGGTTACAGGATGATGCCCGGCGGCCTGACCCGCGTCGCCGCCTCGCCCGACCAAAGCAACATTTCCATGCAGCGGGGTGCTGGCAGCAAGGACACCTGGTTCCTCTCCGATGGCCCACCAACCGGCCCGAGCTTGGTCAAGATGGAGCCGCCCGGTTTTGCCATCCAGCGCAGCGGCGGCGACCTCCCCAGCCGCGTGGCCGACAATCTTTTCTGGCTAGGCCGCTACACCGACCGGCTGGAAAGCGTTGTCCGGCTCTTCCGCACCGTGCTTCAACGCTTGGCGGACGAAAGCGCCCTGCGCCACATGCCCGGGCTCGCTCATCTGCTTTCCATCCCCACCCAGCTCGGTTTGCTCAAACCCGTGCGCGGAGGCTTTGACCCGGAGGATCCGGAAACGTTCTTCAAGCTGGAGGGCGAGCTCCTCGCCGCGGTCTTTGAACGCAAGCGCCCTGGCTCGTTAGGCGAAACCCTCTCGCGCCTCCACCACGCAGCTAGCTCGGTGCGCGACCGCATCAGCCCGGACCTCTGGCGCATCCTCAACCACCTCCATAATGAAGTGCACTTGCCGGAGAAACAGCCGGACCTCATGGTGGGCGAATCGCTGGCGTTGCTCGACCAAATGGTGCTGACGCTCTCGGCCTTTAGCGGTATGGAAATGGAGAACATGATCCGCGGGCACGACTGGCGCTTCATCGAACTCGGGCGTCGCCTGGAACGGGCGATGAATCTGAACAACCTCCTGCAGCTTTCACTCGTCGAACGCCAGCCGAACGAGGACGCCATCCTGGAAGCGCTCTTGCAGATCGCGGACAGTTCCATGACCTATCGAACGCGCTACTTTGCTGCCGCTCGTCCGAAAGGGGTCCTCGACCTTTTGGTGACGGACGAAACGAATCCGCGCTCGCTCGCCTTCCAGATCGCCGAAATCGCTGAACATACGCAAAAGCTCCCAGCCTATGCCACGGAGACGACCGATTCCCCTGGCCATGAGGACAGTCTGGTGCACGAAGCTCTTTCGCGCCTGCAGATGGCAGAGGTGAATGCGCTTGCGGCCGTGGTGGAATCCGAGAATCGCCGACCTGAACTGGAAGCCTTGCTTGACTGGCTGGGAGACACCTTGCCGCAAATCTCCGATCAGCTCACGCAACACTACTTCAACCACGTCTAGCCGCGACTTGATCGCCCCCGAAGATGACCTACCGCCTTCGCCATCGCACTGAGTACAGCTACAGCTTTCCTGTTGCGTGCTCCCACCATGTTTCGCACATGGCGCCACGGCAGACGGACTTCCAGAGCAGTGCGGAGGACCGCATTTTCATCTCACCCACGCCCGCGGTGTCGCTCGAGAAATGGGATTACTTCGGCAACACGGCGACGCACTTCACCGTGCAGGAATCGCACACCAAATTGGTGGTGGAAATTTCCAGCCTCGTCACGGTGCAGCCAGTGCCGCACCTGTACCCGGAGCAGACCATCCCCTGGGAGCAGGTGCGCGAACAACTCCCGGGCGATCTTTCCCCCATGGGTTTAGCCGCCTACCAATTCGCCTTCGCCAGCGAGCATGTGACGCTCTCCCGGGACTTGGCGGACTATGCCCGCGTTTCCTTCACGCCCGGTCGACCGATCCTGGAAGCCGGGATGGACCTGACCGCACGCATCTTCCACGAATTTACCTTTGATCCCAAAGCAACCGAAGTCAGCACGCCACTGCGGACCGTGCTCATCGCCAAGCGCGGTGTCTGCCAGGATTTTGCCCACCTGATGATCGGCTGCCTCCGTTCACTCGGGCTGGGCGCCCGCTATGTCTCCGGTTACATCCAGACACTTCCGCCCCCGGGCCAAGAGAAGCTGGTCGGTAGCGATGCCTCCCATGCCTGGTGCTCCCTCTATTGCCCAGGGCTCGGCTGGGTGGACCTTGATCCCACGAATAACGTCATCGCTAGTGATCAACACGTCACCCTCGGCTGGGGACGTGACTTCGCCGACGTCAGCCCGCTACGCGGCGTCATCCTCGGCGGCGGGAAGCACAAGGTCAACGTGGCGGTGGACTTGGTCGCGGCTTAACTGTTAAAAGCCCCATTTCTTCACGTCCATTCCCCAATCATCCGCAAACTTCTGCATGTCGTCCTTCAACACATAATGAACGAAGGCACGCTCCGATTCCGACATGACATACTTTTCCGGCACGGGGTCCACCTGATGTAAAACTGCTTTGCCCAACTGCTTGACGGGACCGGGCAGTTTGCGCATGAGGGCCAAAGCCGAAGAGCCTTTCATTTTTTTGTGCGTATTTGAACGCAACTGGGTGGGGTTTAACTTCTTCTTTTCGATCTGAATACCTTCGTTTGAAAGTCCGAGGAATTCACAAGATCGCTGGATCATCTGAGCCGGATCCTTCTTGAGATCCTCAAAATCTAACACCAAGAAATCTTCCTGGGGAAAGTACTCCAGAAACTTAGCCAACTGCAGGCCGTAGTTACTCCGTTCAATGAGATACGAGCAACGCCCAAGATCAAACTGGGCGCCATGTCGGCTCTGGTTGTAATTGTATTCGGATATAATGCGCTCACACGGGTCGCGCACGATGTAGATGAATTTAGGGCGTAAGCCGTGATCAAAAATCCGCTTGGGCAGCCCCAACTGCGCCGGGTACTTCGTATATCCGGTACTCCCCTCTAGGGCATAACGATGGTCTGCGGGGTCGAAGTCCCAGAGGTCCTCGTAACAAGAGATCGATGGGTCATGCGGCAAACGCTCCATCGGGTCATCCATAAAATAAAACGGCTCCTTCACTTTGGCACCGCAGATCTGAGGATGCTGTACTAAATAAGAATATAGCGTGGACGTTCCACTCTTCATGGCTCCAATCAGCAGGAGAAAAGCGTCTTTAGGGATGTCGGATGCCATGTTGAATTCTTGAATTTAACTCAACTACTCAACTTAGTCGCCCCGCGAATCGCGGCAAGATCAAACGCCCGTGCCGCCGAGGCCATATAAAAAGCACCAAAAAGGCGGAGCCCGAAGACTCCGCCTTTTTGAGTTAAGTTTGCAACAGGATCGCTGCTTACTTCTTGCCTTCGCCCGGACGGTAGTCCTCTTCGGCTTCGGCAAAGGCCGCTTCCAGCGAGGTGAGTTCGTCGGCCGGCTTGATGGCGTCGAAGCTGGCCTGCTCGCGCTTGAGCTCCTCTTCGGAGTAGTCGGCCGCCTTGATGGAGAGGCCGATGCGGCGCTCGCCTCGGTCGACCTTGATGACGCGCGCTCGCACGTCCTGGCCCACCTTGAGCACGTCCTTGACCTTCTCCACGCGATCGTTGCTGATCTGGGAGATGTGCACCAGGCCGTCGATCTCGTCGGCCAGCTGGATGAAGGCGCCGAAGCTGGCGACCTTGCTGACCTTGCCTTCGACCACGTCGCCAATGGCGTAGTGCTCGTCGATGTGATCCCACGGATCGTCGTTGAGCTGCTTGACGCCCAGCGAGATGCGCTGGTTGGTCTTGTCGATGTCGAGCACGACGCTCTCCACCTCGTCGCCCTTCTTGAGGATCTCGGAGGGGTGGTTGATCTTGCGCGTCCAGGAGAGGTCGCTGACGTGGATCATGCCGTCGATACCTTCTTCCAGCTCCACGAAGGCGCCATAGGCGGTGAGGTTGCGGACCTTGCCGGCCACCTTGGCCCCGATCGGGTACTTCTCGGTGACTTCGTCCCACGGGTTCTGCTCGAGCTGGCGGATGGAGAGGCTGACCTTCTGGTCTTCCTTGCTGACACCCAGCACAGTGGCTTCGACTTCCTGGCCGTTGTTGAGCACGTCGCTCGGGCGAGCGATCTTCTTGGTCCAAGACAGCTCGCTGACGTGGACCAGACCTTCGATACCCGGCTCCAGTTCGATGAAGGCGCCGTACGGCACGAGGTTGGTGACCTTGCCCTTGACCTGCATGCCCACGGGGTACTTCTCGGCGATCTTTTCCCACGGGTTCTCGGTCTTCTGCTTGAGGCCGAGGGAGACACGCTCCTTCTCGCGGTCGATGTCGAGGACCATCACTTCCAGTTCCTGGCCGATGGTGAGCATTTCGCTCGGGTGGTTGAGGCGGCTCCAGCTCATGTCCGTGATGTGGAGCAGGCCGTCCATGCCGTCGAGGTCGATGAACGCACCAAATTCGGTGATGTTCTTGACCGTGCCGTTGACCAAGCTGCCCTTGTCGATCTTGGACAAGAGGGCGGCGCGCTTCTCGGCGCGTTCGGCTTCGATGATCTCGCGGCGGGAGAGCACGACGTTCTTGCGCTCTTCGTTGATCTTCACGATCTTGCACTCGAGGGTCTGGCCTTCAAATTCGCGCAAGTTTTTCGGCGCGATGATGTCGACCTGGCTGCCGGGCAGGAAGGCCTCGACGCCGATGTTGACCATGAGGCCACCCTTGACGACGGCCTTGACCTTGCCTTCGACGATGCCGCCATCGTTGAACATGGCCACAATCTTCTCCCAGTTCTGTTTCTGGGCGGCGCGCTCCTTACTGAGCACGACCATGCCTTCGTCGTTTTCAAGGCGCTCGAGGAGGACCTCGATTTCGTCGCCGACGTTCACTTCGTCCGGTTCGTCAAATTCGTTGATGTTGATGGCGCCTTCGGACTTATAGCCCACGTCAACCAACACTTCGTTGGGGCGCTTTTCGATGACTTTGCCGGTGATGATGCTGCCTTCGCGCAGCTGGACCATCGTATCGGCCAACAGTTCTTCCATTAATGAACTCATAGGAATTAGGGTGGGTAAGCTTGTCTCTTACCCGATAGGGTAACCAGAAATCCTGTTCTCCGGTGTGGAGATAAAAAAACCGCCGGGGTGAGGCGGCGGCAGTACGTACAGGTTAAGGGTTGGGGTTGTAGCCGCCATCCAGGCCGCCCTGGATTCTTAAGCGGAGCAGGTAAACTACGCGCCCCGCCCCCTCCTTGGCAAGGGGAATCATCCACTTTTTCCATCCAATACTCCACAAGCCAATACTGGCCATCTGGCCCGCCTTCCGCCCATAATGTCCACTCATGCCTGCGTCGCCTCATCACTGCCCGCGCTGGGGTTGGTTTGCCCTGGCCTATGTGCTGACGCTGGCGTTGCTCAACCTCCCGTCCGCGCTGCTCTGGCTGGAGCCCAACTGGCGCTTGGTGACGCACGAGAGTGACTGGTTTCTGGGACAAGCTTGGGCCAAGACGCTTTTGGGCGATCAGGCTTATGTCATCGGGCGGACGCTACATACGGTGCTGTTTCTGCTTGCGGGCGCCCTCTTCGCTCGGCTCGTCTGGCATTGGTTGAACGGCCAAGAAACACCGAGCCGAACGGCTGTGACCTGGACCGTGGCTGGTGCCAGTTTGGTGAGTCTTGCCGGCCTGCCCTGGGTCAGCCCGGATGTCTTCTACTACTTGGCTAAAGGCTGGGTCTGGATGGGCTATGAGAAGAATCCGTATCTCGTCAACCTCGCGCAAATTCCGCTCTCCCAGGTTGATCCACTTTTCCGCAACGTGCAGAAAGACTTTCTGATCCACAACCTTGACTACGGCCCGTTCTTCCAATGGCTGGTGAGCTTCCCAGTCTGGCTGGCGGCTGGCTCCCCACAGGGCAGCCTTATTCTCTTCAAACTCATGATGACCGCGGCGGTACTGACCACCGGCTGGGTGGCGGCCCACATCGCCCTGGCGCTGGATCAACCTACCTCTCACGCGCGCTTGGCCTTCTTTGCCACGGTCGCCAACCCCGTCACGCTTTTTGCCCTCATCACCTGCGCGCACAATGACGCGCTGATTGGTTTATGTATCGCCGGTGCCATCTGGGCGGCCCTGGCCGAGCGCTGGCAGCGAGCAGGCACATGTTTAGGCTTGGGCGTTTGCATCAAATACATCCCCCTTCTCCTATTTCCCGTTCTCCTGCTCTTTGCCTACGCCTACCTCTCTCGCCACTACCACCAGGGGCGCTGGCGGGCTTGCTTCAACCTGACATTTGGTTTTGTCCTCAGTATCGTCGTGCTGCATAGCGTTTTTCCCCACAGTTGGTCCAACTTCTTCGAACTCGTGGGCGGCGGCTTCCACGTCTACCGCAACAACCACTACTTTCTGGCTGCGGCGATTTCCTTGGACTGGGCAAGTGAGTGGCACGGCACGTGGATGCTGGTCGGTCGCGTCCTCTTTCTTCTGCTTTGCCTCGTCTGGTTCATCCGCTGGTGGTTAAAGCGCGATCAAGCCGATGCGCCGCGTCTGATCCAGCAGAGCCTAGCCATCCTCATCGCCTATCTCCTGCTCGCCTCCATTGCCATCCACGAATGGTACTTCGCTTGGTGGCTACCGCTCGCCTTTGTTCTGCCGGATCGTGCTCTCTGGCGCAGCTTGCTCGTTCTCCTTGGCCTTTTCCCGGCCTTGGTTATCTGGTCCATGCTAGGCGACGGGACGATCGATGTCGGCGTCAATCTGCTGCTCTACGCCCTCTGCGGCGGGCTCACCCTGTGGTACCTCTATCGGCCAAGCCCCAGAGAATCTCCTCGCGAGCCACCAGAACCCGCGTAGAGTAATGACATGCGTTTTTTCGCGGGATTGCTTCTGTTTGGGCTCTGCTCCCTGGCCAGCCAGGCGGCGGATGATCCCCGTCCGGAAATCAAAGCCGGGGCTCAGATCACCGCAAGTGCTTTCCTGGCGAAGGACTGGGATACCGTCATGGCCCACACCCACCCGAACCTCTTTCGCCTCACCGGCGGCAAAGAGCGCGCGAAAGGCCAAATCGCTGGAGCCATCCAACAACTATCCCAGCAGGGCTTCAGCATCACGCACTACGGCGTGGGCAAGCCCACCATCCTGCAGGAGGAAGCTGGCTGGCAGGTCTCCTTCGTTCCCATGATGATGACGCTCAAAGGCCAGAACCGCCGGATCAAATCCGACAGCTACCTCATGGCGCTCAAAGGGCCGGAGGATGAACGCTGGTATTATCTGGACGGTGCCATGCTGACCCCACAGCTCCTCGCCGCCGTAGCGCCCCCCCTGGCCGGCAAAGTGTCCCTTCCGCCCAAACGCAACCCGCGAGTCGAGTTGATCAACCCGCAAAAGGCTGCGCCCAAACCTGGCACCAACACCCCGCCAGCGAATCGCCTAGACTGGGACGTCCCGGC
>CAWUJC010000068.1:0-8404 GCA_963922355.1 uncultured bacterium
CTGGCTGAGCTGTTGCTTGGCCGCCTGCATTTGGTCAATCTGGTGGGAGAGGCCACGCCCCTGGCCTTGCCGCTGCTGCTCTTGACTAAATTGCTGCGCCATTTCCTGCATCCCCTGGCCCATTTGCTGGCCGCTCTGCTGCTGGGCCCCTTGGCCGAGTTGCCGCATGGCCTGAGCCGCACCTTGCTGGCCGCGCTGTTGCATCTTTTCAGCCAATTGCTGCATCTGTTGGCTGATTTCCTGAGCGCGCTGCCCCTCCGGCGTTTTCGCTTCGCCGGAACGTAGTTTCTCTGCGAGCTGCTCGGCTTGGCGTTGCGCGGCCTCGAAGTCCTTGCGCCGAAGCGCCGCGGCCAGCGCCCCGCCTTGGTCGAGCTGGTCCATCGCCTGGGCCATCTCCTCGGCCATCGCTTCGAGCGACTTCTGCTGCATGGCTGCCTGCATTTGCTCGAGCCGTTGTTGGACGTTGTTCAACTCCAGGTAGAGTTCTCGCTCGCCCAACTCGCCTTCGGCCAGCTTTTCGCGCAGGGGTTTAACGGCGTCGAGGAGCTCGGCCAAGTCTGGGTCTTGAGTCTGTTCTTGCGCCACCTGCCAGTCGTCAAAGGTGTCGGCGATTTCATCAGCCAAGCCCTGCTGCGAGGCGTTAAGACCTTCCGGACCGGCGGATTCCGTGACAAGCACGGCGGGAGCCTCCATCCGTGAGAGAATGATGCCCAACATCGCGACCACCGCGAGGGGCATCCACCAATGCTTGGGCGGGCGAACGGGCCAAGCCTGCTTCCACTGGACCGTCTCAATTTGCCCCGCCGCCTGCTGGAGCTGGTTGATCTGCCAGGGCGACATTTCTGCTTCCTCTGCGCCAGACCAATCGCCCGCCGTCAAGATGACATCCGGCAAGATGGCGTGCGCGTCCATCTGCGAGCGCAAAAGCTTGGCCTCGATCGGGCGACTGTATTCCCAACCCAAGAGCACTAAGGCCAAAAGCCCCATCGCGCCTGCCCCTAAGCCCAAAAAGGGAATCATGGCCGGGAAGAAAAAGGCCAACCCCGCGAGAAGGAGCAGCCCCACAGCCAAGCCCCAAAGCACCACGGGGTAGCGCGCCCAAACTCGCTCCCAACGGAGACGACGCCCTGCCTTGGCTTCCGCCCGGGCGAGCCGGGTGCGGACTTCCTGCGTGGAGGGTGACGTCGAAGCGGCGGTACTCATGGGAACGGCAATCCTTACGACGTCGCCCGAGGGCAGCGCCTTCGCTGAGATGAACCTACCTCCGCGCAAGAGAAATGCCAACGCTCAAGCCATCTCCGCGACGATTAATACAGGTAAATGGATAAAAATCCCGCAACAGAGTTGACCTTGTACAGCTTGCAAGGTAGAAACGACCATCATGAAGCGGATGTTTCTGGGCGCTTGCGCCGCAATGTTGGCATTAGCCCTCACCTTTTTGGCAGGCTGCGGAATGCCGCCGGTCCACAGCGATAATAAGACCTACGCCTTGGAAGAGGCGATGAATCGCATCGACCTGATCGACGGCGTGAATTACGTGATGACCACCTCGAGCCAGGCCATCATCATGTGCGAAGCTTACCAGGGCCAAGTCACCAAGTGGATGGTCCGCTCCCCGTCCGGCAAGTATGCGCCGGTCACGATCCGCAACGCGGCCAACCCGAACAATCTCCGCATTTGGTGGGAACCGGCCAACGGCTCCGGTCGCTTCGTAGAGGCCCCGGCCTACGTCATCGCCACCAATCCGAATATCCTCACGATTCACGCCGACGACGAACGCCGCTACCTGCACCAAGACTTCGACCACGGTCCCGGCCCGGGCCATTACCAGACCCGCTAAACCGGCCTCGCCAGCCATGCGCGCCTGCGAGCTGGCCTTCTTTGTCGACGACGTCCCCGCCGCCACGGCCCAGTGGCAAGCACTCCTGCATTGTGCCCCTGTGGTGCAGAGCGAAGGCATCGCCATCTTCCAACCCGGGAAGGTGAAGATTCTCCTCCACGAAAAATACCTAGCTCAGGGTGAAGATCCCCCTGGCGAGGACCACGTGGCTTTCGCTTCCCAGCAACTCGAAGCCGACATCGCGCAGCTCGAACGCGAGGGTTGCCGGCTCCTCCTCCCTCCCCGCGACTATGACTGGGGGCGTTCTGCCTATCTGCGGGATAAGTCTGGCGGCTTGATTGAGCTAAGTCTTGAAGGGGCTGCTAACCCAGAAGCTTAATCAACCGGGTGAGCGTTTTGACCAAACGATCCACTTCCTCCGGGGTGTTGTAGAGATAGAAGCTGGCCCGCGCACTGGCCGAGATGCCGAACTTATCGTGCATCGGCATGGTGCAATGATGCCCACCGCGCAGAGCAATGCCCGCCTCGTCCGCCAACGTGCAGATGTCTTCGGAGTGCACGGTCTCATGCGCAAACGCCACCAAGCCAGCGCGAGGCTGCCCCACCGGCGGACCAAGGAGACGCATCCCGGGAATAGCGCCAAGCTGTTCCGCCGCGTATGCGCCCATCTCCTGGTCGTGTTGCTGGATCTTGTCCCGCCCGACGGCATCGAGGTAATCCATCGCCGCGCCAAAGCCGATGGCCCCGGCGATATCGGGCGTCCCGGCTTCAAACTTATAGGGAAGCGAGTTCCAGGTGCTGTGTTCGTAGGTGACGGTCTTGATCATTTCACCGCCGCCACGCCAAGGCGGCATGGCGTCGAGTAATTCTTTCCGTCCGTAAAGAACGCCAAAACCCGTCGGGCCCGCCATCTTGTGCGCCCCGGCCGCATAGAAATCACAGCCCAACGTCTGCACATCCACCGGTTGGTGGCCGATCGACTGCGCGCCATCCACCAAGGTGGTGACGCCCGCTTTTTGGGCGATCGCACACATCTCCGCCGCCGGATTCACCGTCCCGAGCGTGTTGGAGATGTGAACGAAGGCCAGAAGCTTCACCCCATCGGCGAGCCGTTCGGCCAAGTTGGTTAAATCCAGCTGCCCCGCCTTTTCCTCAACCTTCAGGTAGTCGAGGGTCGCGCCGGTCGCTTCGGCTAAAATTTGCCAGGGCACCAGATTGCTGTGGTGCTCCATCTCCGTGAGCATGATCTTGTCGCCCGCCTGGATATTGGCGCGGCCCCACGTCTGCGCGACCAAGTTGATGCCATCCGTCGTCCCGCCGGTGAAAATGATCTCGTCCGAGCTGGCGGCGTTCAGATACGTGGCGGTTCGCTGACGCGCCGCTTCAAAGGCATCGGTCGCCCGAGTACTCAGGGTATGCGTGCCGCGGTGCACGTTGCTGTTGTCGTGCTCGTAGTAGCGCGTGATGGCCTCGATGACTTGGCGCGGCTTCTGCGTGGTCGCCCCGTTGTCGAAGTAGACCAGCGGCTTGCCGTTGACGTCCTGGTCCAGGACGGGGAAGTCGGCGCGGTACGAAGATAGGTCGAGCATTGCGCTCTCGGGTTACATCAGGCCGAGTTGGAGGCGAGCGGCTTCCGTCATCATCCCTTGGTTCCACTGCGGCTCCCAGACGATTTCGACGTTGGCTGTCGTCACGCCGGGCACGCCTTCGACGTGTTTCTTTACGTCATCGGCCAGCACTTGGCCCATGCC
Source organism: uncultured bacterium (assembly GCA_963922355.1). GTDB lineage: Bacteria > Verrucomicrobiota > Verrucomicrobiia > Methylacidiphilales > UBA1321 > CAWUJC01. The sequence goes on from CAWUJC010000068.1 coordinate 3,592, forward strand.
GCACCCCGGCGCGGTCAGCGTCATTTTCACGTCCACCTCGTGGCCGTTTTCCACCGGCTTGACCTGGCAATCATAGATCAATCCCAGGTCCACGATGTTGACGGGAATTTCCGGATCATAGCAATTCTTCATCTGTTCCCAGACGGCGTCTTCGTTGACCTTGCCGTCCTCCGTCGCCACCGGGGTTTCCGGCTTGGCGGTGACTTCAAGACCCAGCGCATCGGCGTCCTTGCCATCGATGCGGACCAAGCCGCCGGGCGCAAAAACAGTGAAGTGTCCGCCCAGGCGTTGGGCAATCGCCACCTGCAGGCCTTCGTCTAACTGCACCTTGTCGCCAGCGGGAATGGCGATCGCTTCGACACTGCGGCTGAGGATGATTTCGTCACTCATGATGACTGGGCCCAGCTATCCAAATGCTCCGAGAGCTTGGCATCGATGTGCTCGCGCAGCGGATCAAAGTTTACGTGATTGACGATTTCCTCAGCAAAAGCGCGGACCAGCATCTCGCGCGCTTTTTCCAGCGAAATGCCGCGGGCACGGAGATAGAAGGCCGCCGTATCGTCGATCGCCCCGATCGTTGCGCCGTGGGTGCACTTGACGTCGTCGTTCCAAATCTCCAACTGCGGCTTGGTGTCGACCGAAGCATCTTTCGAGACCAGCATGGCGCGGTTACTCTGCTTGGCGTCGGTCTTCATCGCGCCTTCTTGCACAAAGATCTTACCGTTGAAAACGCCGCGGCCTTTGTGATTGAGGATGCCGTGGAAAAACTCGTGGCTTTCGCAGTGCGGCTTGCGGTGGTTGACCACGGTTTGGTGATCGATGTGCTGCTCATGCCCCGGCATGTAGAGGCCGTTAAGGAGACACTCGACGCCTTCGGCATTGAGATTAAACCACGCATCGCGGCGAGTGAGTGCACTCCCAAAAGCGAAGGTGTGGTGCGCGGCGCGGGAGTCGCGCTCCAGTTCCGCGTGGAGCAAGCCCACGTGATAGGAATTTTGGTTCTGCTGGTTCAGGTGGACGTGCTTAACGTTGGCCCCTTCCTGAACGACGACCTCGGTGACGCTATTGAAGAAGGCCGCCTCATCACCCTGGCTGGCGAAGGTCTCCACCACCGGAGCGGAGCTGTGCGGCTCAGCCACGACCAGCACACGCGGCGAGATGAAGTAGTCGCCCGTGGAGATATGTAAGATGTGAATCGGCCCGTGGATGATACAGCTCTTGCCAATGGTCACGACCACGCCGTCCTGGAAGAGAGCGGTATTGAGCGCGGCCAGGGGGTAAGTCTCGTGATCAGCGTAGCGACCCAAATGCTCTTCTAACGTCTTCTGGTTGGTGGCGCGAATGCCTTGGGCCAGCGTCGTGAATTTGGAGCAACAGGCTTTCTTGCCGTAGAAGGAAAGGTCTTCGCGGTAATGGCCGTCGACAAAGACGATTTCTGCCGCCGCCATCTCTTTGAGCGAATGCGGGGCCAGATCCTCTTCCGTCACCTCGCCGGCATCGGCCAGAGACTTGACGATATTGACCGGGAACTTGGCCAAACGCTGACCGTTGGTGTATTTCCAATCTTCGTTCTTCGCATCCGGGAAGCCCTTCTCGGCAAACTGGGCGAGGCCGGCGTTACGCTGAGCGGTCAGCCAAGGCAGAACTTGCCCGGCCTCGGATTGCTCCAACGCTTCCGCGGCGGTGATGAAGGGCTCAATGCCCGTCGCGACTTCTTTTTCAGCCAATTGGGTCATGCAGATGCGGAGTAGAGATTAAGCGGTGGCGGCGGTCACGGTGTCGTAACCATGTTCTTCCAGTTCGAGGGCCAGTTCTTTACCCGCCGTGCGGACGATCTTACCGTCGACCAAGACGTGCACGTAGTCCGGCACGATGTAATTGAGCAAGCGCTGGTAGTGGGTGATGACGAGCACCGCTTTGTCCGGAGACTTCAGCTTGTTCACGCCTTCGGCCACGATTTTGAGCGCGTCGATGTCGAGGCCGGAGTCCGTTTCATCCAGCACCGCCAAGGTGGGATCAAGGACCGCCATCTGGAAAATTTCGTTGCGCTTCTTTTCGCCGCCGGAGAAGCCTTCGTTGACCGAGCGGGTCAGCAGGTCTTCTTTCAGCTCAAGGAGCTTCATCTTGTCCTTCACCAGCTTGAGGAATTCCGGCGCTTCCATTTCCGGCTCTTCCCGGTATTTGCGCTGCGCGTTGTAGGCGGCGCGGAGGAAGTAGGTGTTGTTCACGCCGGGGATTTCCACAGGATACTGGAAGGCGAGGAAGACGCCCTCATTAGCGCGCTCTTCCGGCTCCAGTTCGAGGAGGTCCTTGCCGTCGTAGGTGATGCTGCCCGCGGTGACTTCGTATTCTTCGCGACCTGCGAGGACGGAGGCCAGCGTGCTCTTGCCGCTGCCGTTCGGGCCCATGATGGCGTGGATTTCGCCCGGGTTGACGCTCAGATCGACGCCTTTGAGAATTTCTTTGCCTTCGACTTCGGCGCAGAGGCCCTTGATTTCGAGAATTGCCATTTTCGTTCTTACTTCGTGGTTAGTTGTTGCTGTCGTGTCGTGTTCCTTAGCCGACGCTGCCGTCGAGGCTGATATCGAGGAGCTTCTGCGCTTCGACCGCGAACTCCATCGGGAGTTGGCGGAAAACTTCCTTACAGTAGCCATTGACGATCATGTTGACGGCGTCCTGCTCGTCGAGACCGCGCTGCTGGCAGTAGAAAATCTGGTCTTCCCCGATCTTGGAGGTGCTCGCCTCGTGCTCGACGCGGGCTGACGGGTTGTCAATTTCCAGGTACGGGAAAGTGTGCGCCCCGCAGGTATCGCCAATGAGTAGGCTGTCGCAGACGCTGTAGTTGCGAGCGTTGTCTGCGCCTTTCAGCACCTTCACCGCGCCACGGTAGCTGTTCTGGCTCTTCCCGGCGGAGATCCCCTTGCTCACGATCGTGGAGCTGGTGTTCTTACCCACGTGGATCATCTTGGTGCCGGTATCGGCCTGCTGCCAGTTGTTGGTCAGCGCGACAGAGTAAAACTCACCGACCGAGTTATCACCCTTCAGCACCACGCTCGGGTACTTCCAGGTGATGGCCGAGCCGGTTTCCACCTGCGTCCAGCTGATCTTGCTGCCGGACTCCGCGCAGAGACCACGCTTGGTCACAAAGTTATAGATCCCGCCGTTGCCGTCCTTATCGCCCGGGTACCAATTTTGGACCGTGGAGTACTTCACCTCGGCATCCTTGAACGCGGCGATTTCCACCACCGCGGCGTGGAGCTGGTTCTCGTCGCGCATCGGGGCGGTGCAGCCTTCCAGATAGCTGACGTAGGCGCCTTCTTCCGCCACGATGAGCGTGCGCTCAAACTGGCCCGTGCCAGCCGCGTTGATGCGGAAGTAGGTCGAAAGCTCCATCGGGCAGCGAACGCCCTTCGGAATGTAGCAGAAGGAGCCATCACTAAAGACGGCGGAATTCAGCGCGGCAAAGTAGTTGTCTCGCACCGGGACGACCGAGCCGAGGTGCTTGCGGACCAGCTCGGGGTGCTCCTGCACCGCTTCGGAGAAGGAGCAGAAGATGACGCCGACTTCGGCCAATTCTTTCTTAAAGGTAGTCGCGACGGAGACGCTGTCGAACACGGCGTCCACGGCCACGTTCTGGACACCCGCGAGCATTTCCTGCTCCTTAAGCGGGATGCCCAGCTTATTATAGGTATCGAGCAACTCGGGATCGACCTCGTCGAGGCTCTTAGGGCCGTCTTCCTTCTTCTTCGGCGCGCTGTAGTAGCGGATGCCCTGGTAGTCCGGAGTGTTAAACTTTACGTTCGGCCAACGCGGTTCGGCCATGTCCAGCCAAGTGCGGTAGGCGTTGAGTCGCCACTCCGTCAGCCATTCCGGCTCTTTTTTGATGGCCGAAAGGCGGCGGATCACGTCCTCATTGAGACCTACCGGAAACTCCTCAGTTTCGATCTCGGTGACAAATCCGTATTTATAGTCTTCGGCTACACGTTCGTGCAGCAATTGCGTATCGGCGCTCAGTTCTTCGCTCATCGGGTCTCGTATCTTCTCGTTTTGTCGTGGGAGGGCAAGATAAAGGGGCTTTGGGAAAATGCAACTGCAAGCTGACTTCGCCCACTTGTATGAACAAGTTAGCGCAACAAGAATGACTCCGCAAAGGACACTTCCGGGAAGAGACAAACCTGCGGGAGACAGGCTTGGGTGGGCTCACACGAAATGAATACGCCCTAAAGCAGGCTCTTGATGTCGCTCTGCTCGACGCGTTGGGCAAGGTGCTTCATCCCCTTGCGGTCAACGGAGACCGTCCCCAGGGTAGCGCTCTTGATTAGGACCATGTCCTCGGTCTCGATGACCAGTTCGCCCACGATCCGGTTGCCGTTGGCCAATTCGGCTTCGACCACGTTCTTGGCCCCCTGATCGCGCGGAATGGTCAACGTGCCCAGGCTGGCATTGCGGATGTAAATAAAGTCTTTGTTCTCGGCCACGATTTCGCCGGTCACCCGGTCGCCATTGAGGAGGACGACCTCCATCAGCTTCTCCGCCAAGTGATCCTTCTTCAGCGTCACGACGCCGAGGGTGGTGGTCTGAACGAACAGCTCTGTCTCGTTCTCCGAAAGCACCTTACCCGTGATGATCTCGCCATTGGTGAGCGTAAACTTCTTGGCCCCGTCTTCCAGCGGCTCAAAGCGATTGGCGGATTCAAGCCCAGCGGGAGGAGGCACAGCTGCCAGGGAAGCAGGCGCGGGGGCAGAAACCGGCGCTTGGGGCGTTTCCGGCAAGCCAGGGACCACGGCCTCAACTTCTTCCACCACGGGCTTCG
>CAWUJC010000069.1:0-8389 GCA_963922355.1 uncultured bacterium
CCACACCTCCGCGATCAAAGCGATTAAGATCAACGGCGACAGCTTTAACAACCTCGGCCAGCAACTGACGGCCATCGAGCATAGCGTCAACCGGGGCCGCGACATTCTGGAACGCCTCCAGACCATCGTCCGCCAGCAAAAGGTCCAGGATAAAAAGATCCTCGACCTAACCACCGTGCTGGGTGAATTAGGCAAGAGCGTCTTCCGCGGCGTCACCGCCAAGTGCCAGGCCTATTTCCCGAGTGAGCTCAATAAAGTAAGCGTCGAACTCCAACCGATCAAGGAAGCCTTCCAAGCCCTCCTGCAAAACGCGGGCGAAGCCGACCCGGAAGGCGAAGTGATGATCACCGGCAGCAATTTGACGGTAGACCCGAATCCGGACAAACGAACCGTCCCGCTGGAACCGGGCGAGTACGTGCACTTCGAGATTCGCGACGAAGGCTACGGCATGTCAGAAAAAGCCCGCCAGCGCGCCTTCGAGCCGTACTTCACCACCAAGGAGGGGCGTCGCGGCCTGGGCCTGGCGAACGCCTTGGGCACCATCCAGCAGCACGACGGCACCATCATCCTGGAATCCAACTTGGGTCGCGGCACCACCGCCCACGTCTACCTTCCTTCGGCCGAGAAAGCCAAAGGTACGACCAGCGGCCGCCTCGGCGTGGATGCCCGTACCAGCAAAACCTTGGGCAAGCGCGTCCTCCTGATGGATGACGAACAGATGATCCTCGATATCGTCTGCCACATGCTTGAGCACTTGGGCTACGAAGTGAAGACGACCAAGGACGGCGCGGAAGCCATTGCCGCCTTCGCCAAAAGCAAGAAGCTCGGCTTCCAGTACGAGCTTGTGATCATGGACTTGGTCATCCCGAATGGCGTGGGCGGAGCCGACGCCGTGCACACCATTAAGACGATGAACCCGGATACCGTGGTGATCGCCTCCAGTGGCCACTCCGACCACCCGGCCATGCTCAAGCCACAGGACTACGGGTTTGCCGCCGTTCTGAGCAAGCCGTACAAAATCGACAAACTCCAGGAAGTGCTGGAGCAAACGGTGGGCGCGACCATCGCTTAAGTTTTCTCCCTGCCACTTTTGAGTTGGGAGTTCGATTGACCGCACTTTGTCGGGCCGATAGACCAAAAGGTACCTACCTGACTTGGGTTCCCGATGAGCTCCTCTGATCACCACCAGCACGACGAGCACGAGTACCACGACCATGAGCATGGGCATGAGGGCCATGGACATGGCCACCATCATCACCACGCTCACGTCCCGGGTGATGAGGCGGATGAGGCAGTGGTCCGCGCCTTCCGCGTCGGGGTCTTTCTCAATTGTGCCATGGTGGCAGCGGAAGTCTTCTTCGGCCTGGTTTCGAATTCCATCGGCTTGCTGAGCGACGCCGGGCACAACTTCTCCGACGTGCTCAGCATCGTCCTGGCCTGGTGGGCGCACGAAATGGCCAAAAGACCCACGTCGGGGCGCCTGACCTTTGGCTACCGCAAGCTCTCCATCCTGGCCGCATTAGGCAGCGCGCTGCTCCTGATGCTCGTGACCGGCGCGTTGATGTGGGAGGCCATCTCCCGCTTCCTCAATCCCCAGCCGGTAGAAGGCGGGGTCGTGGCCGTCGTCGCCGGCATCGGCATCGCCATCAACGGCTATACCGCCTACCTCTTCATGCAGGGCGGCAAAGAAGACCTCAACGTGCGCGGCGCTTTCCTCCATCTGGCGAGCGATGCGGCCGTCTCCGTTGGGGTGCTGATCAGCGGCCTGCTCATCCTCCTCTATGGTTGGACCTGGACCGACCCACTCATCTCCCTGGTCATTGGCGTCGTCTTGCTCTTTGCCACCTGGGAATTACTGAAAGAAGCAGTGCTCGCCAGCCTCGACGCCGTGCCAGCTTCGGTTGACCTGGAAGACGTCCGCACCTACCTCCAATCGCTGGAAGACGTCGACGACGTGCACGATCTCCACGTCTGGGCGCTCGGTACCCGGGAGATCGCGCTCTCCACCCACTTGGTCATGCCGGGCGAGCGGCCCACCGATCACCGCCTAGGTACCATCGCCGCTGAGCTCCGCCAGCGGTTCAACGTCAAGCACGTCACGCTGCAGACCGAAACCGGCGACCCCGAGGCTTCCCCGTACCTCTGCAATCCACAATGCGATCCGCCGAAGCCCTAGCGGCTGGAAAATAGAGTTCCCCGATCGCATCTCGCCGCTTAAGCTAAGGCCATGACTTACCTCCAGTATCGCAACCAAATCCAGGAGGAGCTGCTCGCGCACCCCCATGGCTGGACCTGGAAGGAACTGAAAAGCCGCTTGGCCCTGCCTTACAAGACCCCGTGCCCCGAATGGACCAAGCGCCTGGAGAGCGAAATCCAGTTGGATCGTTCGGAAAAGAAGGGGAACGCCAAAATCTGGAAGCTGTCCTGATTCGCCCTAGTTCGCGACTTACCCAGACCAAGGTGGATCCGCATTGTGGAAGAGAACTATCTTTCCTATTCGTTGCTACTGGTTGCCCTCGCCCTTAGCACGTTCTATCTCTGTCGCTGGGGACGCCTGTACCGTTACTTTAGCCGTGGTCCCGCCCCGAATGCCATGCGGTCAGATTGGGATAAGCAGGCGGACAAATACGCCCTCGGATGCTGGGTGATTGTCCTGCTGATTTTCGCCATTCCCGCCGCGATCACCCTGGCTGCCATCTACTTTCCCGGCTGGTTCTATTCGGATCAAAACCCTCTCAATTAATTATTTGCGTCATTTATTAACCCTTTTAAATCAATGGGTTAGGTTGCGGTTTTTGTCGTTTCGATTTCGCTAAAAAGAGTTTGTCTTGCTTAGCAAAAACACTAAGGTCTCTCCGGCTCGCACCAAAAGACAGAACTCTACCATGACTACTCTAAACCAATTCTTCGGCTACGCGACGCTTGCCCGTGTCGCCTGTTTAAGCTTCATCCTGGGCGCCACCTCCGCTCACGCCCAGCCCCCCATCTTCATCACCAACGGAGAGGTCAACACGACCTCTGCCATCTTCAACAACTGGGTCTTGGTGGACAACTTGGATTTCACAGACCCGGCGACTTTCACCACGCTGATCGTGAATTCGCCCGCGGAATTCAACGGTGCGAACAATCAGGACACGAGTATCGTTATACTAGCCAATTCCATCCTTGAGTTCAATGGCGGGACTGTTTCTGAGGATATTGACTTTAACGAGGCTTCCATTGGCATCTTCAACGGCGGTCTCGTAGAAGATGACATTTATGTCTATGACGATTCCACGGTGACGATCAATGACCTCACGCTGCAAGACGACCTCGAAGCGTACGATGACAGCATGGTTACCATTAATGGGGGCACTTTCGTAGAGGACATCGAGGCATTCGGCAATTCCAGCATCTTGATCACGGGCGGAAACCTCGGAGCCCGTGTCCGCACCTTCGGCAACAGCGAAATCAGCATCTTCGGTCGCAACTTTGCCCTCGACGGCACCCGGGTTTACACCGGCGATCAACTGACCAGTGGCGGTACCCTCACCGGTATTCTGCGGGACGGCACTGAATTCAGCGTCCAGCTGGATGTTGGTGGCGGTGCCGGTGACAATTCTCTTGTGATTGTCCCTGAGCCCGCTACTGGCCTGCTGCTGCTTCTCGGCGGCACCGCTCTTGCCCTGCGCCGCCGCCAGCGCTAAATCCACTCGTCGTTCGGCGCTCGAAAATCGCTTTCAGCCTCACCGGTGTTCACCACACCACGGGGCTCCAGCACGAGAGCATGGCATTCCTGATTCGCCACAGGTCGATGCTCCACACCTTTGGGAACCACATAGAGATCACCTTCTCTTAAGGTGATCATGTTGTCTCGGAACTGCAGGTCAAAGCTGCCATGGAGGCAAAGAAAGAGCTCATCGGTCTCGTCGTGCTGATGCCAAACAAACTCTCCCTCAAACTTCACTAGCTTCACCTGATAGTCGTTCAGTTCGGCCACCACCTTCGGTGACCAGTGCTCGGAAAAGAGCTTCAACTTTTCCTTTAGAGTGATCGGTTCCGCCTGCATAGCAACAGATTAACAAAAAACCGCCGGTGGTCGACCGGCGGTTTTAGAACTGAGCGAAGTCTCTGGCTCGAAGACGGCGGAGCAGACGCTCCACCCTCTGGGTGCAGCGTCACACTACTCGCTTACACGTTCTCAGGTTCGATCCAGTGGCGACCGTCCTTCTCGAGCAGGAGGTCGGCCTCGACCGGGCCCATCGAGCCGCTGGCGTAGAGCGGTAGAGCGGACGCCTTCTGCGCGTCCCAGGCCGCGTGCACCGCGTCAACCAAGCGCCAAGCTTCCTCCACCTCGTCGGAACGAGTGAAGAGCGTGGACTCGCCGACCAGCGCGTCGATGATGAGGCGCTCGTAGGCTTCCGGCAAATAGTCGGAGAAGCCGGACTTGTAGTTAAAGTCCATGTGCACCTTCTGCGGCTCGCTCTTGCTCGGCTTCTTGGCGTTGAAGCCAATGGTGATGCCTTCGTTCGGCTGGATGCGAATGCGCAGCGAATTGCGGGAGAGGTGATCGGCACCGGCGGCCTTGGCGAAGAGCACGCTCGGCGGCGCCTTGTAGCCGATGTTGATCTCAGTGTAGTGGGCGGAGAGGGCCTTGCCCGTCCGGAGGTAGAACGGCACGCCGTTCCAGCGCCAGTTATCCACGTAGAGCTTCAGGGCGACGTAGGTTTCCGTCAGCGAATCGTGGGCCACGCGATCTTCCTGCCGGTAAGCCGAGATCGCCTCGCCATCCACGAAACCGCCGCCGTACTGGGCGCGGACCGCGTTCTTCGCGAGGGATTCCGCCGTCGGCGGGATGATGGACTTGAGCACCTTCACCTTTTCGTCGCGCACACTTTCGCCGTCGAGCGAGGCGGGCGGCTCCATCGCGGTGAGGGTCAGCAACTGGAACATGTGGTTCTGCAGCATGTCGCGGCTCGCGCCAGCGTGCTCGTAGTAACCGCCCCGCCCCAAGACGCCGACCTTCTCGGCCACCGTGATCTGCACGTGGTCGATGTAGCGGCGGTTCCAGAGCGGCTCGTAGATCGAGTTGGCAAAACGGAAGTACAAGAGGTTCTGCACCGTCTCCTTACCTAGGTAGTGGTCGATGCGGTAGATGCTGCGTTCCGGGAAGGCACTCTGTAAATCGGCGTTGAGCTCTTCCGCGCTGGCGAGGTCGGTACCAAAAGGCTTCTCCACCACTAGGCGGCGGATTTCATCTTTCTCGCCGCGGGCGAGGCCGGCGGCTGCTAGGTTCTTGGCCGTGGGGCCAAAGAAGTTCGGCGAAACCGAGAGATAAAAGAGGAAGTTGTCGCCAATCGCTTCGTGCTCCGGCAGCTCGCGAAGGAAAGTCGCCAATCGGTGGTAGCTGTCCTCGTCCGGCAGATCGCCCTTAAAGTAGTAGATGTGCGGCTCCAGCTTGGCCCAAACTTCTTCCACCACCGGCTTGGTGTGGCTGAATTCGTCGAGGGCTTCCTTCAGGCCTTGGCGGAACTGCTCATGCGACCAGTCGCGACGGGCAAAGCCCACGATGGCGAAGTCGTCCGGTAGCTGGCCGTTCTTGGCCAGATGGTAAAAGGCGGGGACAATCTTGCGGTGGGTCAAGTCGCCGGAAGCGCCGAAAATCACGGCAATGGCGGGCGGCAGCGTCTTCGGCGCCGCCGTCAGGGTGGACAGGTGTTCGAGGGTCTGGTGCATGGTGCGGGTTGGTTAGGTTTTGACAGTAAAGGGGCTAGTCTTGGATGACAAACTGGGCAGGATCAATCAAGTGGCCAAAGCCTTCCTGCAACTTACGGATTTGACGCTTTCGGTTAAATTTAATTTCGTTCAAAGTTGCCCGATCAGGATAAAATCCCGCCAGCAAAAATAAGCCATAATCGTTGAGGGCAAAAGTATTCGAGGGAAATTCTGGTTCGCCGTTTTGCCCCTCTCCTTCAAGACTTGTCGCTACCCCTGCAACGTAGTAACCGGCAACTGGAAGATCATAGCCTGTGAATGTTGAGTAGCTTCCACCGTCTAGATGCTGGAAGAAGGGATTGGTTACTTTAAACGCTCTCGATCCCGTGTAGGCAACCGCCTTCCATTCTCCCTCGATTTGGCCCCAGTACACGCCAATCTTAACCTTCTCGCCCGCAGTACCCGGCTGCTGCATCCACGCATTCAGCGGAACCTGAACGATCTTGCCCTGCTTGATCAAGGCCACCGTCACCAAGAGGAAAGGCTTGCCTTCGGGTATCTCCACTTCCGCCTCAATAGTTCTAACACCTAATAGTGACATCAAAACGCGGTTGCCATCCCCTAACTGCGGAACAGAAACACTCTGCGACAGTACAGAGTCCTTCCACGCCATCCACAGCAAAGCTACCGTGCCTCCCGAAACTAAAGCGAAGAGCACTAGAATCGGGATGAGGTAGTTGTACCAGGAACGACGCATAACTGCGTAAGACTAAGCGTTGTAGGTCGAGCTGGCGACGTCGCCGCCGTGGCCGGTCCAGTTCGTGTGGGTGAACTCGCCGCGGGGCTTGTCGATGCGCTCGTAGGTGTGAGCGCCGAAGTAGTCGCGCTGGGCCTGGAGGAGGTTGGCCGGCAGGCGGTCGGCGCGGTAACCGTCATAGAAGGCAAGGGCAGAACCGTAGGCGGGCACCGGAATGCCCATCTTGGCGGCTTCGCCGATGACCGTGCGCCAGGAGTCCTGGCATTCGTCGATCGCACTGTGGAAGAAGTCGTCGAGCAGGAGGTTCTCCAGGCCCGGATTCTTGTCGTAGGCTTCCTTGATCTTGCCGAGGAAGACCGAGCGGATGATGCAGCCGCCGCGCCACATGAGGGCGATGCCGCCGTAGTTGAGGTCCCACGTGTACTGTTCGCTCGCGGCCTTCATCAACATGTAGCCCTGGGCGTAAGAGACGATCTTGGAGGCGTAGAGGGCCTGGCGGATGTTCTCGATGAACTTCTTCTTCTTGCCGTCAAATTCTGGCTTCGGTCCGCTCAGCACCTTGCTGGCGCCGACGCGTTCTTCCTTGAGGGCGGAGAGGGCGCGGGCATACACCGCTTCGGTGATGAGGTTGACCGGCTGGCCGTAGTCGAGCGCGGCTTCGGCGGTCCACTTGCCGGTGCCTTTCTGGCCGGCGGCGTCGAGGATCTTGTCGACGAGGAACTCACCGTCCTCCTTGTAGCGAAGGATGTTGTAGGTGATCTCGATCAGGAAGCTGTCGAGCTCGCCCTTGTTCCATTCTTCAAAGACGTCGGCGATCTCGTCGTTCTCCATGCCGAGGCCGCGGTGCATCAGGTCGTAGGCTTCGCAGATAAGCTGCATGTCACCGTACTCGATGCCGTTGTGCACCATCTTGACGAAGTGGCCTGCGCCACCCTTGCCGACCCAGTCGCAGCAGGGGCTGCCGTCCGGGGCCTTGGCGGCACTGTGCTGGAAAATGTCCTTAATGTGCGGCCAGGCATCCGGGGAACCGCCGGGCATCAAGCTTGGGCCGTTGCGGGCGCCTTCTTCACCACCGGAGATGCCGGTGCCGACAAAGAGAATGCCCTTGGCTTCCAGCTCTTCCATGCGGCGCTGGCTGTCCGGGTAATGGCTGTTGCCACCATCGATGATGATGTCGCCTTCTTCCAGGTGGGGGAGAATCTTGTCGATGAAGGCGTCGACGGCCGGGCCGGCCTTGACGAGCATCATCACGCGGCGCGGGCGCTTCAGCTTGGCCACCATTTCTTCGATGCTCCAGGCGCCTTCCACGTTGGTGCCTTTGGCTTCGTTTTCGAGGAACCGGTCGATCTTTTCCGTCGTGCGGTTGTGGGCGATCACCTTAAAGCCGTGATCGTTCATGTTGAGGATGAAGTTTTGGCCCATGACGGCGAGGCCAATCAATGCGATGTCTCCGGTCGGTTCACTCATAACTATCTTTCGTTGCGGGGTTAGGTTTGAATACGGCTAAAAAGGACGGTGGAGCGGCAGGTTCGCCTGGCTGACTGCTGGCGAAAGCCCCATCCCTTACAGGGCAACCTACTCACCGGGGCTCCCCCCTCAAGTGCAAAAACACAATTTCCGACAAAAATGCTTTGTGACGATCAGGTTACAGAGATCCAGAGAAATGAGGGTTCCCCTTTTCCAACAAACTTTGCTTAGGTGGACGACGATGGAAAGCGAGGCCGGCAAGAAGGAGAAGCAGGGGAGTCCGCCGTGGGGCGAGGGCGTGAATGTGGGCTACCTCCACCGCGTGCTGGTCGTGCTTGGTCTGGTGATTATCACGGCGCTGGCCTCCGTCATTGTCTGGAAGCTGCTCAACATCCTGCTTTTGGCCTTCGGCGGCATCATGGCCGCAGTGCTCTTCCATTACCTGGGGAGCTTTGTCTCGCGCTGGACGCG
>CAWUJC010000070.1:0-8365 GCA_963922355.1 uncultured bacterium
CTTGATCCCGGAACCGGGAAGTGCCTCACTTCTGGCTTTAGCTGGCTTGGGCTGGTTGGCCCGACGGCGCACCCAAAGGAGTTAACCATGAGCAGACAACTTTCCCGGCAACGTGGCTTTACCTTGGTGGAGTTGCTCGTCGGGATCGCCATCATTGGAGTTCTCGCCGTCTTGATTTCGGCCGCCGCTTCGGAGGGTCTGACCAGCGCCAAAACCTCCCACGCCCAGAGCACGCTCAAGCAACTCGCGATCGCGAATTTGGCCTACCTGGCCGACCACGGCACCTACGCCCCCGCCCAGAACCAGCAAAACACCAAACGCTGGCATGGCGGCAGAGCGAATACCGGCGCTCGCTTTGATCCCAGCGAAGGCTACCTTTCCCCCTACATGCGGGATGGCCATTACCTGACGCTCTGCCCCTTGCTCGAAGGCCACCAAGACACCGCCACCTTCGAAGCTGGCGCCGGCGGCTACGGCTACAACGCCGCCTACATCGGGGGTCGCCCCGATGGCTGGGGCAGCTGGGATTACGACAACCCCAACGTCCCGGCCAACGTTCCCCGCCCGGCAGAAACCATCATGTTTACCACCACGGCCTTTGCCCGGAGCGGCGGCGTCCAGGAATATCCCTACACCGAACCGCCGGAATCTGTCATGCCTGCCGGGCTTCCCACCTCCCCCCTGCAAGGCAGCACCCACTTCCGGGCGAGCGGCGACCGAGCGGTGGTGGCGTGGTGCGACGGCCATGTCACGCTGGAAAAGATGAACGGCCACTCTGGGCCGGAATTCTACGGCGGCGATAGCGCCCAAGAGAAAATCGGCTGGTTCGGCCCCATGGAGCACAACGGCTACTGGAATCCGAAATACGCCGAACTCGCCTCGCCCTAGCTCTGAGCGCGTCTCGATCGAACACGGGACGCAATCGTCACTAGACCGCCGAGTCGGGCGGCGTATATTGAGGATATGACGAAGGACATCCTCAAGGTGCCGGTCTTTGCCGGATTGAGTGACGCCTCGCTCCAACTTCTGGCCGACGAGAGCGTCTTGAGCGAAGTTCCGGCGGGCGAATCCGTCGTGAGCGAAGGCGACCCCGGCCACTCCATGTACATCATCCGCCGCGGTCGCGTTGCCGTGCTGAAACATCTCGGCAAGCCGGATGAAACCGAGCTTTGCCAGTTGGCTGACGGCGACTTCTTTGGCGAAATGTGCATCGTGGAGCCCATGCCTCGGGCCGCCACCGTCCGTACGCTGGAGTCAACGGAATGCCTGGAAATTTCCTCCTCCGTCTTCCAACACCTGTACCGCCATTCCATGGAAGACTTTAATATCGTCATCCTCAACATGGCGCGCGACCTCGCCCGGCGCCTTCGCCAGTTGGACGAGGCCTTTACCGCACGCGCCCACTAGGGCTTTTTCCTCCCCCCACGCGCCCTTGCCAGAGCGCGTCGAAGTTTCCTATACTCCCCGCTCCCATGCCTTCCGTTTTCATCAAAACCTACGGATGCCAGATGAATGTGCGCGACTCCGAGCAGGTGCAGCGCCAGTTGGCGGGGCGTGGCTACACCCTGGCCCCGTCCGAGGCGGAGGCTGACGTCATCCTACTCAACACCTGTAGCGTGCGTGACATGGCCGAGCAAAAGGCCCTCGGTCGCGCGGCTCACCTCTCCGCCCTCAAGGAGAAGAAGCCCAACCTTGTGCTGGGTGTGATGGGTTGCATGGCCCAGCGCATCGGCGATGACATCCTGGACCGCCTGCCGGATGTCGACCTCGTCGTCGGCACTCAGAAATTTCACCAAGTCGCTGACTACGTTGAGCAACTCCGCACCGATAAACTCGACGGCACCGCCGACGCCCTCCGCATCCTCGATACCGAAGCCGAGGCCGGCTCGCAAAACACCATCCGCGAACACGCCTTAGCGCCCAAACAAGTCAGCGCCTTTGTTTCCATCATGCAGGGCTGCAACATGCATTGCACCTACTGCATCGTCCCAACCACCCGCGGCGCCGAGCGTGGCCGCCCGATCGCTGAAATCGTGGCCGAAGTCCGCCGCCTGGCCGAACAAGGTGTCAAAGAAGTCACGTTGCTGGGGCAAATCGTCAACCTTTACGGACGGCACGAATTCCCTAAGGACGACCGCGGTCGCTCGCCCTTTGTCCAGCTCCTCGAAGCCGTCTGCGCGGTGGATGGCATCGAGCGCGTGCGCTTTACCTCGCCCCACCCGATTGGCTTCCGCGAGGACCTGATCGAAGCCTTTGCCACCCTGCCCGAACTCTGCGAACACGTGCACCTGCCGCTCCAATCTGGCAGCAACCGCATCCTCAAGGCCATGCACCGCGGTTACACGGTAGAGAAGTTCTATACCCTGGCCGAGAAGCTCCGAGCCGCGCACGCCGACATGGCCATCACCACCGACATCATCGTCGGCTATCCCAGTGAAACAGAAGAGGAATTCCAGGAAACCGCCGCCGCCGTGCGCGAAGTAGCCTTCGATAACGCGTTCATCTTCCGCTACTCCCCGCGCTCGGGCACCCCCGCCGCCGAGAAGGAAGATCAACTCTCCGACGACGAAAAAATGGCCCGCAACCAGGAGCTGCTCCGCTTGATCGACGAGATCAACGCGCCTCGCATCGAAGCCATGCTCGGCAGTGAAACGGAAATCTTGGTGGAAGGCGAAAGCAAGAACAACCCCGCGCGCTTTCAAGGCCGTACCCGTGGCAACAAGCTGGTACTGATTGAAGCCAACGAACGCTTCCGCGGCGAAATCCTGCCCGTCCGGATTAACCACTCCACCGGCTTTACCCATTACGCCGAGCCGGCCTTGGTCGGCGTCAGTTAGTCGTCCGCCAACCAATGCCGCGATGGAGTTCTTCAACCACACGGTTTTCGTTATTCTCTATTGGGCAGGCTGGGTGACGCTGGCGGTGATCCTCCTCGGGCTGATTGCCTTTCTCACCTGGCTGCTCTCCACCGGAAGAAAGCACGCCAAGCAACCGCGACAACAAGTCGACTTTACCCGAGAGGACCCGGAATAAGGAACGGATCAAGCTCGCCCTTGGTCACATCCAGGAGCAGCGTCACGCTACCCTAAAACGCGACGGCGATTTGCGCGCCGACAACCAGCGTATCGGGAACCGTACCGTTTGCCGCTGGATCAAAAAAGTACTGCAGGTCCGGCTGCACCACGATGAACGGCGTCACCGCAATGGCGTAGGTCAATTCCACGACGGTCTGGCTATTGAGGCCAGCGCTCCCCGTTCGCTGCAGGTAGTTACTGTAATCGGGACTGTACGAGGTGTAGGCCATGGCCAGGGCAAGTTGATCGTGCGGCCGCCCGGGAATCGGCCCGACATAAACCGCTCCAGCTGAGGTGTAGAACTGCACTTGGTTCTCTTCCGGCGTGGCGCCGTTTGCGGTGACAAAAACGGAAAGCCCTTGCACATTACTGTCCGGTTTTTCCCGCCAAATCATCTGCGTGCCAGCGGCGTACAGCCCCCAGACACCATCGGCTTGCCTACCGGTGTTGTAATTCAGGTAACTATCCGACGTGGCATAGTACCCGCCCAAGATATAACTCCCCGGCAACGTATTCATGCCCCTTTGGGTTGGGTCCCACCCCAACTCGGCGATGGCAAGCAAGCCATCACTCGCCCGCAGCGAAAAATCCACGCCATGGTTCTCGGCCTCGCCCACCCCAATCGGATTGTTGTAGACCCCAGCCTGGACGTAGAGGTCTTCCATTGGCCACGTGCGCAAGAATGCCCCCCAAGTGGTATCGCCACTACTGAAGGGAATGTTGGACGTAATTCCGTCAATGTTGGCGTTGATCGCGTCATTCACAAAGATGTAGGTGATTGGATTATCCGCAAACGGGTAGCTGGCCGCTAAACGCCCGAGGCGCAACTCCACTTGACCGTCGAGCCACTTTTGCCGCCAATACATCTCGCCCAAGCGTTCTTCCTCCGAGCCAACGTAGGCACTTGGTTCGTACAGCCCGGTGATTCCCACGCCAGAAACTGGATCGCTCAAAAACGAACCGCCCCGCCAGCGGCCCTGGAGGTAGAAAGCTGAACCTTTCAAGTCCGCCATCCGCTCAAAATCAAAAAGCAAGGAAGCGGAAAGCTGATGATGCATCCGCAGGGCTTCCCGGGTGCCCCCAGTGGGATTCCAAAACGGATTGCCAACATACCCCGCCTTGAAATCGATGCCCCGATTAAACAAGTCTCGCCGGAGGCCACCCCAAGTCCCGGTCAAAAACGGGCCTTTGAGCCAGTTGTCGTGCTCGACGAAATCCTGCACCGCCAGGTGCACCTTTTCCGAGACCCGCATGCTCACCATCGCCGGGGTATAGACCTGAGAAAACGCCCACTGGTCAAACGCTGGCACGTAAGCCTCCATCTGCTCGGCGGCGGTCAACGGCGCGGCTCGAGGCGGTTTCTCTTCCGCCCCCATCGCGCCAACACCCGCCAGAAAAAACACCAGCGCCCCGAGGTAGGAACGCAGGCCAACAAGAAAATTGGACATCCTCCCACTCACAGCGTCTCCCGTGCCGAAGTCAATGCTCGGCCTAGGTTCGTCAAAAAAAAGAACTGGAGACCTGCTCGCCCTCCCCTTAGCCTGCACCCTTTCCATGATCTATGACTTTTCCCTGCCGCTGGTGGCGGTCGTCCTCGGCGTGATGTACCTGGTCGGCCATTTACCCGGCGTGCTGAAGCCCGAACGCTTCTACAAATTCCTCCAGCCGCTCCCGCGCCACCACCTGTTGGGAATCGTGCTGACGGGGTTGGCCGGCTTCTGGTTTTGCTGGCTCACCGCCACGCAAGACTTGGGCGAACTCTCCCCGTATCGTTGGAATTTGATGACGGGTTGGGCCGTGGGGACCGTCTTGCTCATCAGCTTCGTCCCCACCTACCTCACGGTGCGAGGCTTGGGCATGCTGATGTTGCTCGCCGTCTATGTGATGCTCGACGCCTGCTTTCTGGTGGATAGCCCTTGGCGCTTGGTGGTCACGATTCTGGCTTACGTCTGGGCGCTGATCGGCATTGTGCTGGTCGCTTCTCCCTACCTCCTGCGCGACGCGCTGGACTTCACCTGCCGGGACGCCCAACGCTGCCGCCTCTTCAGTGCGGCGGGGGCTGTCTTTGGCGTTGTGCTGATTAGCCTGGGCCTCTTCGTCTATCCCTACGTGAATTAGCCGCACAACGCTGCACCCAGCCAAGCAAACGAGAATCCCCGCCTTCCTCTTTTCTGCTGATGCAACGCATTCTCTTCATCCGAGGCGGAGCGATCGGGGACTTCATCCTCACGCTTCCGGCGGTGGCGCTGGTCCAGGCAAAGTGGCCGGAGGCGCGCATCGAGGTGCTGGGCTATCCCGCCATCGCCGAACTGGGCCACCAGCGCGGCTACTTTGACGCGGTTCGCAGCATGGACCACCGGAGCCTTGCCGGCTTTTTCATCCCCAACAACATCCTGGACCCGGACTGGATGGACCACTTCGGCTCCTTTGATCTCGTGGTCAGTTATCTCTTTGATCCTGACAGCTTCTTTCGCCACAACGTGGAAAAATGTGAGCCCGGGCAAATCATCACGGTTTCGCCAAAAGTGGTGACCGGCCGACCGGCGGCTTTTCACCTAGCCAGCCCCTTGGAAAAACTCGGCCTCAAACTGGATTCGCCTCACGCCAAAGTCTATCCCTCTGCAGAAGATGAAACGACAGCGCGTGCCTGGCTGAAAGAAACGGGGCTTACCGCCGCCCAGGAAGCAGGCGAACTTCTGGTCGTCCACCCGGGCAGTGGCTCTGCCGCCAAGAACTGGCCGGACAGCCTATGGCAAAAATTTTTCGAAGCCTGGCTCGCCGCCGCTGCGCCTCGACGCGTGATCTTAGTCGGGGGCGAAGCCGAAGGAAACCGTCTGCAAGCCCTGCGCCAAGCACTCACGGAGCAAGTTCAGTCGCGCATCGCCGTGGCCGAGAACCTCGCACTCCCCGTCCTGGCGGCCCTGCTTCAGCAAGCCGACCGGTTTCTGGGGCATGACTCGGGCATCTCTCACCTCGCGGCGGCGGTTGACACCCGGAGCTTGCTCCTCTTTGGCCCAACCGATGCGACCACCTGGTCACCCCAGGGTGAACACGTCACCGTTCTCCCCAGCCCGACCGGCGCGATGGGCGACATTGCGGTGGAGACTGTTCTCCAGAAGCTTAGCCAACTCTAAGCGCGCATCTGCTTAGCGAGGAGGGGTGCCAAAATCGAATCGAGGATGATCTGCAGCAGGTGAAAGAGCACCGCCACCACCGCGGCTTCCGCCAATAACTCGGGTTCGACGCCGCTGGTCTCCAGCGCCAAAAGCACAGTAAACGCCACCGGCAGGGTCTTTTGCCCGACGATCAGCCCAAGCGAAAGACGAGACGGCCCGTCCGCCCCCAGCAACCGTCCCGCCCCCAGGCCCAAGCCAAGCAAGGCCAGATGTACCATCAACGCGAGGCCAAGGAGCAAGCCGAGGTCAAAAAGCGCCAACTCGTGGAGCGAATCCGCATTCTGGCTGATCATCATCCCCACAAAGAGGATCACGCAGGTGGAGGCCACATAACTTAGCCAGCCGCCTGCCTCCCTCCCGACCAGCTTCTTCAGGCCGTAGCCGATGGCTAAAGGGATGAGAACCAGCAAGACCAACTTGACCAGCAAATCCCAATACGAGAGCTGGAGGTCAGCCCCAAAACTCAGCGTTAGATCCACCATCAAAGGTGTTGTCGCCACCCCGAGGACGTTCAGCACAATCGTCAGCACCAAGGCCAGCGTTCCGTTGCCCCCTGCCTGCTGGGCAATAATCATGGCAGACGACAAGGTGGTCGGCACTGCCGTGGTGACCACCAGCCCAATGAGAATGCCTTCCGGGACGTTGAACATCAGGCCCACCAGCAACGCCAGCCAAGGGGCTGCCAGCAGGTTGAGCACCGCCGCCACCAGAATGGGACCGGGCCGATTCAGGTTCTCCCAAAGTTGCGCCAACTTGAGGCTGTAGCCACTGGTCAGGAAAATAATCACCACCAAGAGGGAGCCGCTGCTCACCCCACCAAGCGACCAATCGCGCAAGGCCATGCCGGGTGCCGGCCAAAGGAGCCCCACGACCAAAACCAGCACGAGGCCGAGGGGCAAAAACAAAAAGCGGACCATGTCCGCAGCATGGCCGCCCGGGCGTGGGCTTGGCAAGCCGCCAGCAATGACGTAAATAGAAGGATGCTACGTTTTCTCCTTCGCTGGCTGGCCATCGTGGTGGCGCTTTTTCTGGCCGCGCACTTGCCCTTCCTGGGCGTGACGTACCAGAGCTGGCCCATGCTCTTTCTGGCGGGCTTCATTCTGGCGGTGTTGAACGTCTACGTCCGTCCGTTGCTCCTTTTCTTTACCCTGCCGCTGGTCATCGTCTCCCTCGGCCTCTTCATCTGGGTGATTAACGCCTGTCTGCTCTACTTCGTCAGCTACCTGATGGGGGCTGGCTTCCTGGTGCCGAGTTTCTTTTCCGCCCTGGGTGCGGCGCTCCTAGTCAGCCTCGTGAGCTGCTTTTTCCCCGACGGCAAGAACCGGCGACAGGTCCAATTCCGCGTCTATCGTGGAGGTGGCCCCGGTGGCAGCGCAAGCGCGGGAGGTCGCATACCGTCGCGTGATAATCACGATCACCGCACGCCGCCCCCAGGCAAAGGCCCAGTCATCGACATCTAACCTCACCCAGGTTCCGGCATGAAGGTTTACCGCACCCCCACGTCCATGCAGCGCGCCGCCCTGGCTTGGCAACGCGAGGCCCAGACCGTGGGCTTCGTCCCAACCATGGGGGCGCTCCATCGCGGACACTTGAGCCTCATCGCCAAGGCTCGCCAACAATGCGATCTGGTCGTCGTCAGTATTTACGTCAACCCCACCCAATTCAATCAGGCCGCAGATTTGCGGCACTACCCCCGCACCTGGAAGACCGACCGTGCCGCTTGCCAGGAAGCTGGGGTGGACGCCATCTTCGCCCCGACCAACCTCTATGCGCCCGATCACTCCACCTGGGTTGAGGAAACCCAGCTTTCTCAGGGACGCTGTGGCAGCGCCCGGCCGGGGCATTTTCGCGGGGTGACCACCATTGTGCTGAAGTTGGTCCAGATCGTGCAGCCAAACCGGCTCTACATGGGCTGGAAAGACGCCCAACAACTCGAAGTCATTACCCGCATGCTCCGCGATCTCCACATCCCCACCCAAATGGTTGGTTGCCCGCTGGTGCGCGATCCCGACGGCCTAGCCCTCAGCTCACGCAACGCGCACCTCGCCCCCCGGGAGCGCCCGCGCGCGCGGGCCGGCCGCCGCTTCGGGTGGGCGGGCGGGGCGGCCGCGGTCA
>CAWUJC010000071.1:0-8358 GCA_963922355.1 uncultured bacterium
AAGCACCACGCCGAAACGATTGAGAAGCTCTTTGAGGCTTTGATTAAGGACCCGGTCCCCATCACCTATGCCCAGCTAAAAGAGGCGGGCTACGACGCGCGGACCATCGCACCCGAGCACAAGCCGGCGCTTCGGCCCAGCCCGTTTGGGGTCAAATAAAGAGGCCTCCGGCATTAGTCCTGCTTCCAGGCGGTGAAGAAAAACTGAAGCTCCGTAGTTGCGAGATTTTCGAATTGCGGCAAATTAGGCCCGCCATGACCACGAATCCGCCCTCCGAACGCCAAGCCGCACTGTCCGCCCAAATCCGCAAATTGGCCAACGCGTTGGCCCGCGTGATCACGAGTATCGAAGGCGAAGCCACCCTGAATGTCGTGGAGCGTTTGCGCCAGCTCGCCAAGTCCAGTCGTGGCGGCTTGGCCGATGCCGATGCGGAGTTGAAGGAAGAGGTGGCCAAGTTGGAGCCGGCCCAGGCTTATGAGATGGCGATGGCCTTCACCACGTACTTTGAGCTCGTCAACCTGGCAGAAGAGAATTGCCGGCTTCAGATTTTGCGCGAACGCCAGGCCAGGTACATGGAGGACCCGGACGGTGCGCCGCTGCGCGAATCTATTGAAGCGGCGGTGGCGGAACTCAAGACCCGGGGCGTTTCGAGCGAAGAGATGCAGGCGATTTGCGACAAGCTGCAACTGGAGCTGGTGTTGACCGCCCACCCGACCGAGTCCAAGCGCCGGACGATGTTGAACAAGCTTTCGCGTTTGGCCAAAATGTTGCGCCATCAACACGCCCCCGCCGAGCACCGCTTTAGCGCTCAGCGGGACGTGGACATTGATTATGAGATTAATTCCCTCTGGCTGACGGACCGCAATCGTGCCCAGCGTCCGGAAGTGACCGACGAGATCAGCACCGGCCTCTGGTATTTTGATCAATCACTTTGGGAGACTCTGCCTCGCCTGCAGCGCGATTTGGTGGCGGCTCTGGGCAAACATTTCCCGGGAGTCAAACCGCCCAAGCGTTGGTTGACTTTCGGCTCCTGGATTGGGGGAGACCGGGACGGCAACCCGAACGTCACGACTGAAGTGACGGCAACGGCTCTGGCCATGCACCGTCGCTTGGGGCTGAGCCGCCTCAGCCAGTCGGCGCATAAGCTTTCTCGCCAGGTTTCGGTCTCCACGCGGCGGGATCGCATCTCGCCCGAACTCACCACGCTGCTCGAGAAGAGCGAGCACCTTTCCCCTCACTTCAAGAATCTGGACGGCCGCTATCCCAACCAGCCGTATCGCCTGCTTCTCGCGGGCTTGGTCGAGCGCTGTAAGAACGAGCCGGAGGATGTCAGCCAGGTGCTGCTCGATGCGGAAAACCCGACCCAACCGCTCCAGGCGGCGGAGATTAAAGACGCGCTGGATTGCATGATCGAGAGCCTGGAGCAGAGCCGGGGCAAGGCTCTAGCCGGTGGTAGTGTGGCGGATTTACGCCAGCAGGTGGAAACCTTTGGCCTGCAGATGGCGCGGCTCGATATCCGCCAGCACTCGGCTTGGCATGAGGCGGCAATGGCCGAACTCTTGGCCGGGAAGCTGGACGATGGCAGCTACTCCGAGATGAATGAACAGGAGAAGGTCGAAGTTCTCAGCGAACTCTTGGAGGGCGATACCATCACCAAGCTACGCGAGGGCTACGGCGAACTGAGTGAAGAGACCGAGCGCGTGTTGGGCCCGCTCTTCGTCATCCGCCGGGCGCAGGACCTCCTCGGCCCGGACGCAGTCGGCATTTACATCATCAGCATGGCCAACGCGCTCTCCGACGTTCTCGAAGTGTTGGTTTTCCAGCGCTGGTGCGGCTTGCGCATCCCCATCGCGCCGCTCTTCGAAACGCTGGCCGACCTGAACAACGCGCCGGGCATTCTCAAAGAGATGTACGCCCACACCGGTTATCGCGAGCACCTCAACTCGCTCGGCGAACACCAGTACGTCATGCTCGGGTACTCGGACAGCAACAAGGATTGCGGTTATCTGGCGGCGAATTGGGCGCTTTACGGCGCGCAAGAAAAAATTACTGCCACGTGTGTGGAGGCCAAAGTGGCGGTCACGCTTTTCCACGGTCGGGGCGGGAGCATTGCTCGCGGCGGTGGCCCGGCGGCCAAAGCTATCCTGGCGCAACCCTGCGGCTTGCGCGACGGCGGCATTCGCGTAACGGAGCAGGGCGAGGTGCTTTCCACCCGCTACCACGATCCCGAACTGGCGCACCGCATTCTGGAGCAAATGACCTATGGCGTGCTCCTGGGCACCTTCGAAGCCCGCCAAAGCCACGCGCTCTCGGAAACCTGGCGCGAGGCGATGGAGGAAATCTCCGGAGCGGCGGAAGGTCTCTACCGGAAGGTGGTGCGAGAAGATCCGGCCTTTATCGAGTTCTGGAAACAGACCACGCCCATCGACATGATTGGGAACCTCAAGTTCGGCAGCCGCCCGGCTTTCCGCCGCAAGACGACCTCGGTCGAAGATCTGCGCGCCATTCCCTGGGTGTTTTCCTGGATGCAAAGCCGCTTTAACTTCCCCGGCTGGTTTGGCCTGGGCACGGCGCTGGAAAGCTACAAGGAAGCGCACGGCATGGATCTGCTGCGCGAAATGAACCGCGATTGGGCGTTCTTCCGCACGATCATGGATAACGCGCAGCTCACGCTTTCTAAGGCCGACATGAAGATCGCCGAACTCTACACCGGCTTGGTCGAGGACGAGGACTTGCGGGCCCGTTTCTTTAACCTGATCCAAGAAGAGAACGAGCGGACCAAACGGATGATCCTGGAAGTGACCGGCCAAAGCGAATTGCTGGAGAACGAGCCGGTGCTGAAGAATTCCGTGCTGCGGCGTAATCCCTACATCGATCCGCTTAATTACATCCAGGTGGAAATGATCCGTCGCTTACGGGCCAACCCTGACATGCCTACGACCGAACGCGACACGATCCAAAGCGTGATCGAGCTGACCATCAACGGCGTCAGCCACGGCCTGAAAAATACGGGGTAAGATAGACACCTCGCAACCGCCTGGTGATGATGTTGGCAAGGTGGATTTAGGCAGCTTGTCTCGGTAGCCGTCGTTGTCCCCAACGACGGTGGGCGTAATGGAGATGTCATCTGTCTTTACCGCCGTCGGGACGTCGGCGGCTACCGGAATACAGCGCGGCTGCGGTTTTGCGTCTGGTAGGGTGGTCTGTCCCTTGCCCGCCTCGATGGTGGGCAGCTTAGGCAAACATCTCCGCCACCGAGTCCGCCACCAACTGGCCCCGCTCCGTGAGCACCAAGTGCCGCTCGTAGACGAGGGCGAGTTCTTGCGCCACACTTTCGCGGGCGGCGTCCAGGGCGTAGGGGCCAAGGCGTTCGATCAGGCGATAGTCCACGCCTTGGCGGGTGCGCAGGCCAAACATGATGCGCTCCTTGAGCTTGGTCGCGCGATCGAGCTGCTCTTCCTCCGTGCGTAAAGCCGTGAAGTTTCCCGCCTGGATCAGTTCGACGTAAGCCTCGGTATTCGGTCGGTTGCGCCAGCGTTGGCCGTCCACGGTGCTCCAGGCCCCGGGGCCGAGGCCGAGGTAATCCCGCCCCGCCCAGTAAGCTTGGTTGTGGAGCGACTCGTAGCCGGGTGCAGCGAAGTTGGAAATCTCGTAGGCGGGAAGGCCGGCTCGTTCCAGGCGCTTTCGCGTCCAGGTAAACATGGCGATTTCGCGTTCCTCGTCCACCTCGCCCAAGCTCCACTCGCCGCGTTGCAGCTTCTCAAAGAATGGCGTGTCTTCCTCGTAAGTGAGAGCGTAGGCGGAGAGGTGCTGCGGCTCGCAGGCCACCGCCGCTTCGAGGGTCTCGCGCCAAATCGCCTCCGGCTGTGAGGGCAGGGCGAACATTAAATCGATGTTCAAGTTGTGGAAACCGTGGGTGTGGAGGGCCGCCATGGTTTCTGGGATGTCCTCCGGCTGGTGCTGGCGACCGAGGAGCTGGAGGTAGTCGGCATCAAAACTCTGCGCGCCCAGGCTAATGCGGTTCACTCCGGCCTCCGCCCACGCCATCGCCTTAGCTTCGGTCACAGTGGCAGGGTTCACTTCCAGGGTAAATTCCTGCACCGCCGGGGTTCGCGGGAGCGCCGCCGCGATGTCGCCAAAGAGCTGGGCGTTGAGCATGGAGGGCGTTCCGCCGCCAAGGTAGATCGACATCAATTCGCTCAAATCATAGACCTCAGCCGCCTGTCGAAGTTCCGCACCAAGCGCCGCGACGAAGGCCTTCTGCTGGCCCGCGCTCCCGCCGTGCACGTAGAAGGAGCAGTACGGGCAGATCTTCGCACAAAACGGAACGTGGACGTAAAGATGGCGGATCACGTGGGGCATGAGTTCAAGAAAGGTTCTTACCCCAGAGGGTAGGCTGCTCTGCTGCCAAGCGCCACGGGAAAAGCGCTCTGTCATCAAGTGTCTGAGTGGAACTTAGGTAGGTCCAGGCTCGGCCTGATGCTTTCCCGCTTCCCTTTCGGGGCAGCTTGCCGGATGATCGCGCCTTCATGTCCGAGACCCCTTCCGCCAAGACCGACGCTTCCCTCCCGCCCGCCAAAGCCGGGGAGATCGCCGCCTGGGCCAGCTTCGATTTCGCCAACTCCAGCTTCATGATGGTGACGGTCACGCTGGGCTTTCCGATCTACTTCACTCAGGTGGTAGTGGGCAACGAGGAGATGGGGAATTGGCTTTGGGGCAACATCAGCCTCATTTCGATGCTCATCGTCATGTTGGGCAGTCCGTTTCTCGGGGCCTTGGCCGATATCCGCGCGAAGAAGAAATTCTACCTCTTCTGGACCTATCTCATCTGTATTGTATTTACGCTCATGCTCGTCACCGTGGGCAAAGGGGATGTGCCTCAGGCGATGGTCTACCTCATCATTGCCATTGTCGCCTACTCCTTCGGCGAGAACTTAGTGGCCGCGTTTCTTCCCGAGATTTCGACGCCCAAGACCATGGGGCGAATCTCAGCCATTGGCTGGGGCTGCGGGTACGTGGGGAGTTTCTTGAGTCTGCTCGGGCTGGTTTTATACGACCAATTTGTTGGCGCTTCGGCGGATATGGCCAACTATCTGGTCGCGGCGATTTTCTTCCTCGGTGGCTTGCCCACATTTTTCTTCTTACGCGAGCGGGCGGTGCCGCAGCGCATGTCGACTGGCTCGCTGGTGGTGGGGAGTTGGCAGCGCGTTTGGGCAACGCTCAAGACCATTCCGGCCAGCCCCAGTCTCCGGATTTTCTTTCCCGCCTTCTTCCTCTACATGTGCGGACTTAGTGCGGTGACGTGGTTCTTTGTCCTCTACGCCAAGCAGCAAATGGGCTTCACCCAAAGCGGGCTGGTTGCTGTGTTGTTGACCGTGCAGATCAGCGGTGCGGTGGGGGCCTTTGCCTCCGGCTGGTTGCAGGATCGTTTTGGCCATCGCAACACGATCATCTTTTCGCTCTTCGTCTGGATTATTGCCGTGCTGGCGGCCTACTCGGCGACTTCCTGGCAATTTTTCTTTGGCGTCGCCTCTGTGGCGGGCTGCGGCCTGGGTCTGACACAATCCCCCAGCCGGACGATCGTCGGCCTTCTGGCCCCGGAGGAGCGTCATGCTGAATACTTTGGCCTGTGGGGGCTCTTCGGGAAGCTTTCGCAAGGGGTAGGGCCGTGGGTCTTTGGCTTGTTGAGCGTCACTTTCAGTTCGCCGCGGATCGCCATCGGCGCGACCGTTCTCTTCTTTGTCGCCGGGATGATTCTGCTTTTCTTCATGCCAAAACCGGAACAGGTCGACGAGGCCGCGTGATGGCGTTAGCCTAGTGACCATGAGCGATTCCTCTCACGCCTCAAGCAAGCGTCAGGAGCGCGAGACGTATCGCGAGCTCAAAATGGCCGGGGCACTTAAGACCCGCGCCCAACGCGCCCGGGCCGAACGTAGCGGGGTCTACACCGTTATTGGCGGCCATGCTTTGGATCGCCCCCCGCTCAAGGTCAAGACCACCGAGTACCAGCGCGTGCGCTTGGAGGTCACCCGCCGCTGGCTCCAACGGGCTCGCTCTTCCGGGATGGACCTGGAGGTCGAGAAGCTTCAGGAAAGTCTGCGTCCGCAGCTAGAGCTAGAGACCTACGACCGTTTGGCGGCCGCCATCCACGGGGCTCAGCACGCCGATCACGCTTTTGCCGGCCAAGCTGGCCGCAAGCTCACGGCTGAAGAGCGCCGCCAGTTTGAGGAAGTAGCGGCAATGGAAGAGGAGGAGAGCCACGGGCCACCCCCGCTCTCGTCCCAAGCGGCGTGGAATGCTCACAACAAGCGGGAAAACCGTCAGGTGATTGACTCCGTTCTCGGGCATATTGCCGAGCGTCAGACCCACAATCCGATGCGCTACCGTACCGCCTGGGCCGAAGTGGTCGGCGCAGAAACGGCCCAGCAATCCGAGATTTCCCGGATCGATGCCACCGCTGGGGTGGTCTATTTCCGCTGCGTCAACAGCACCTTGTCCTACCGCCTCCAGCGCGATACCACGCTACCCGGCAAGCTCAGCCGGGCCCTGGGCGTCCCGGTCAAGCGCTTGCGGATTTCGTATTAGCCGACGTCTCGGCGGCGGAACCCATGACCTTGCACGTCGACCGAAGGAGGGTAGGGCGGGCAGTCCCTTGCCCACCGCTCTGACCTGCCAAGCCAGCAAGAAATTCCGGGTTATTTGAATTCCTGCTCGTGTGGCCTTGTCCAATCTCACGCCTCTGCCCTATGATGCGCCATGGCCAATAAGAAAGGATTGGGGCGCGGACTGAGCGCCCTCATGGGCACGCCGCCGCTGGCAACGCCCGAACCCGTCGCGGAACGCGGCGAAAGCATTTCCCTGCAGGCGCTGGAGAAGATCGAACCCAGCCCGCTGCAGCCGCGCAAAGTCTTCAATGCTGACCAACTAGCCGAACTGGTGGAGTCCATCCGGCAGCGTGGCGTCATCCAGCCGCTGATTGTTCGCCAGAACGCCAACGGCAAGCTGGAGCTGATCGCCGGCGAGCGTCGCTGGCGCGCCTCCAAGGAAGTGGGGCTGGATGAAGTGCCCGTCATCATTCGGGAGGCCAGCGACCAGGAAGTGCTCGAGCTGGCCTTGATCGAGAACCTCCAGCGTGCAGATCTGGACCCGCTGGAAGAAGCCGAAGGCTACCATCACCTGATGGAGACCTTCTCCCTGACTCAAGAACAGGTGGCTGAGAAGGTGGGCAAGAAGCGGGCCTCGGTCGCCAATGCTGTTCGTCTGCTGGGCTTGTGCGAGGACGTCAAGGGCCTGCTGCGCTCGGGGCGCATCAGCGTGGGCCACGCCAAGGTGTTGCTGGCTTTGGGCGAGCCGAAGGAGCAACTACTCGCGGCGGAAAAGGTGATCAAAGAAAGCCTGAACGTCCGCGACACCGAAAAGCTGGATGATGCCATGAAGCGCGGCGCGGGTGCCCCGAAGCGGGGCAAACGCAAAGCCGCCGGGAACAGTGCGGCCAGCCACGCTATCTTTGCGGATTTGGAACGCCAGCTCCAGCAGAAGCTCGGCACGCGGGTGCATTTCCACGGTTCGGCGGAGAAGGGGAAAATCGAGTTGGAGTACTTCAACCGCGACGACCTGGACCGCTTGCTCGAGCACCTCGGCGTCGGCGCTTAGCTGCACGCGATTCGAAACGTTGGCCCTCTGGTGCATTGAACAAGGTTCGTCTTTTACCTGAACACGTCGCCAATCAGATCGCGGCGGGCGAAGTGGTGGAGCGGCCCGCTTCGGTACTGAAGGAGCTGATCGAAAACGCGCTCGATGCCGGAGCGCGGCAGATCGATATCCGCACGGCGGGCGGAGGGACGCAACTCATCCAAGTGGCCGACGACGGATCGGGGATGTCGCGCGACGACGCCCTGCTGGCCTTGGAACGTCACGCCACCAGCAAGCTGGAGACGGCGGACGATCTGAGCAAGGTGCTTTCCTACGGTTTCCGCGGCGAGGCGCTGCCCAGCATGGCCTCGGTCAGCCGCTTTCGTCTGCGCACCCGCTTGGCCGAGGCGCTGGAAGGCACGGAGATCATCGTCGAAGGCGGGAAGATTAAAGATGTGCGCGACACCGGCATGGCGCCCGGGACGACCATTGAATTGCGCCAACTCTTCTTCAACGTCCCGGCCCGGAAGAAGTTCCTGAAAACCGAAACGACTGAGACCGCTCACCTCAAAACCGCGGTACTCAACGCCGCGTTGGCGCGACCGGATGTCGGCTTTGCGGTGAAGCATGGGGAAGGCCCCGGCGCATCGACCCTCCGCTTGCCGCCGGATCAATCGTTGCAAGCTCGGGTCCGCGCGTTGCTCGGGCCGGAGACCAGCGGCCTGC
>CAWUJC010000072.1:0-8338 GCA_963922355.1 uncultured bacterium
TGCCGAGGAATGGGTCACGGCACCCCGCCGCTTTGTGGTGACCCTGTCGCCCTAGTTTTGGCGCCTGCACGACTGTATCACGAGGGGATTTTGTTTTTTGCACCCCATCCACGCTCAATTTGTAGCGACAAAAAGCTCGCTAAATGACTCTCCATCAGCACATTGTTCACTGATTTGTATTTTGTTGATTTTATTTGTTGACTAATTGAGCTATAAAATTATACATTAGATTCATCACCACCACATCAAGACCACCCACTATGAGCCCTTCTTCGTCCCGCCTTTCGCCGCACGCCGCCATCTCACAACCCTCCCTGCCGGTCCGCCATTTCTGGCGCTTGGAGGAAGCCGCCCAACTCTTGGCCGTTTCCAAAACCACCGTCCGCAACCTGATCGAATGCGGGCAATTGGAAGCTGGGCACGTCGGTCGAGCACGGGATGGCCGTCGCCTCCACCTCCGTATCACCGCCCAAAGCCTCGCCAAGTTTCAGCAAGAACGCTTCGGCCCCACCACCACGGCCGACCTCTAATCTCCCCACCAACCGCAAGTAACCACCACCCCCATCGCACCCGCTATGAAACAAGAAAGCACCAATACCGTCATCCTCCACCCCGCCACCACCGCCACGCTGGAAAGCTGCGTCCAACAAGCTCTCCACCTGCACGATGAACTCGCCCGCGAGCAACACGCCCTGGAGGAAGAGCTGGCCGCCGTTCGGGCTCGGCACCAGCCCGCCATTAACCAACTGACACAACACCTGGCCGAAGCCCGCGCCCGAACCCAAGCCTGGGCCGAAGATTACCGCCCGCATTTCCAAGAGCGGCGCTCGCTCACCGTCGCCGGTGCCCGGATCGGTTTCCGCAAACGACCGCCGCGCCTCGAACGCCGCAACGGCAAGCAAGACTGGGAGCGTATCGCCGCCAAGTTGGAGAAGCTCTCCTGGGCCAGCCGTTACGTGCGCCGGCCCGAGCCCAAGCCAGAAGTGGACAAGCAAGCCCTCCTAGCTGATCGCACCCAACTACCAACGAAACAGCTCACCCAACTGGGCTTACGCATCGTGCAAGACGAGACCTTCTACATCGAACCCGCCCCGGCCAAACCTGCCACCAAGCGGCTCCTCCAGGCCGCCGCGTAAATTATTGCGCTAACTGGGTTGGCAATTCCCGAAAGCAGGATAGGGTAAAGAACACCACCGACGATGTTTACGGGAATTGTTGAAGGAACTGGCACGGTCGAACTCTACGAGCCGCGCGACGCCGCCATCCGCCTGCGGGTGGAGGCCGGGGCTCTGACCGAAGGCGTGCAGCTGGGCGATAGCATCGCCGTCAACGGCTGCTGCCTGACCGTGGTGGAAGTGGACGGCCCCCGCCTGAGCTTCGACCTCCTCGCAGAAACTGCCCGCCTCACCAGCATCGGCGACCTGGCAGGCCATGCCCCCGGCCGCCTCGTCAACCTGGAGCGCTCGCTCACCCCCGCTAGTCGGATTGGCGGCCACTTCGTGACCGGTCACATCGACGGGATGGGCGAAGTCCGCCGCTTCGAACAAGTCGGCAAAGACTACGAGTTGGAAATCGCCGCGCCGGAAAACGGCGCCCGCTACCTCGTCCCGAAAGGCTCCATCGCGATCGACGGCATCAGCCTCACCGTCGTGAAGGTTGACGGCCCCGTCTTCACCATCTGGATCATCCCCCACACGCGCGAGGTGACCTGCCTGCGAGAACGAAACGCTGGCGATCACGTGAATCTGGAATTCGACTTGCTCGCTAAATATACCGAAAAAATTCTCTCCGGTGAGAAACCGGAAACCGTCCTGCCCTCTGCCTGATTCTCTGATGTCCCCCCGCCTCGAAGCCCTCCTCATTCTGCAAAACCGCCAACAAGCCCTCGCCACCGCCCAGGCGAATCTGGAACGCTTGCCCAAAGAACG
Organism: uncultured bacterium; assembly: GCA_963922355.1. Lineage (GTDB taxonomy): Bacteria > Verrucomicrobiota > Verrucomicrobiia > Methylacidiphilales > UBA1321 > CAWUJC01. The sequence continues at coordinate 1,929 of CAWUJC010000072.1, forward strand.
CGCCGCCCTCGAAGCGCAAATTGCAGCCGACGCCGCCCAGCTCGAAGCCCACCGCGACGCGGCGCGAAAGATTGAAAGCGACCGCAAGCAACTAGAGCTGGAAGTGGAAACCAAGGAGGCGGCCATTGCCCGCTACAAGCAACAGCAGCTCGACACCCGCAAGAACGAAGAGTACCAAGCGCTGACCCACGAGATCGAGAACACGGGCCAGCAGATCACCGAATTGGAAGACCGCGAATTGGAACTGATGGAAGCCTACGAGGCCGCCAACGCCGCGATCGCCCAAGAGGAAGAAGCCTTTAAGGCCGTCGAGACGCGCAACAACCAGAAGCTGGCCACCTTCGAAGATAAAAAGGCTAATCTGGAGCAGCGGGCCACAGAAGCCGCCGCTGACCTCAAGGAAGCGCAAACCAAAGTCTCGGACGGCGACCGCACCATGTTTGAGCGCCTCTTCGAACGCCGCGGCGGGAATGCCATCGTTCCGATTGAACACGGCAATTGCGCCGGTTGTCACATGAAGGTGACCTCACAAACCGAGATCACGGCGCAATCCGACGACAAGCTCGCGACGTGCGAGAACTGCGGCCGAATCGTTTACGTCAAAAACTAACAGCGTAGTCTTCCCCGGTCCTTACTCGACCGGTGGCATGTTGATGTTGGCCTTCTCGGCTTCGAAGGGCTTGGACTTCACTGCGGTCGGATCCTTGATCTTCTTCTTCCCGGCCTGTTGCTTCTTCTTAATCATACCCAGGTCCTTCGCGATCTCTTTCGGCACGCGCAAGGGCTTTTGGAAATCGATCACGGCTTCGCGAGCCGTCACTTTAATGCGGTCAAACTGCTCCTGGGTGATCCAGCCCAGATCGAGCATCGTCTCAGCGTAGAGCGCATTGCGGCCGCCGGGGTAAATCTTCCGGGCAGAGATGATCCAGTCCTGCGCCTGCTCGGTCTCCCCGTCTTGGAAGGACTTGGCAGCTTGGGAAAAGTAGTATGTCGGCCAGTCGGAAAACTCGTTGAACTCCGTCAGCTTTTGGTTGGCCATCGCTGAGTTGCCTTCCAGCAAGAAGGTGAGGAAGACCTTGTAGGCCGCTAGCTCGTTGGTCTTATCTTCGTTGACCAGCTTCTGGAATTTCTCCCGCGCCTCGGGGTACTTCTTCTGGAGGAAGTCCACTTCCGCGATGTTGAAGCGGGGGCGAAAATCCTTGGGCGAAAGCTCGGCTGCCTTACTGAAGGCCTCCACGGCGCCCTCGTAATTGCCTTCTTTGGTGTGAATGGCACCAAGCAGATTCATGACGGAGGAATTCCCCGGCGTCAGCTCGTTGAGTTCCACAACCATCTCTTTGGCCCCGGTAAAGTCATTGGCCAGGAAGGCCTTGTGCGCGCCTTGGAAGAGCTTCTCGGCTTTGGCCAATTGCTCGTCCGAAAGCTCGGAAGCCGGCTGCTCTGCATCCTGGGCGTAGCCCGTCTGGGCCGCAACCAGAGCCAGCGCTAAGCAGGAAAGAACCGTCAGGGTGAAGTTTCTGTGGTGACAGAACCAGAATCGAAAGGCGATCATAGTGGGGGAGTTGTTTTGCCTAACTTACTGATGAATAAGCATTCGCCAAGGGAAATTCCGCTCAAAGTTCTGTCGGCGACCGACCAGAAAACTTATGCGCAAGCCGGGACGGATGCCTACCCCCTCGCCCAGGGGGACGGCCTTTGGATCGAACGCTTTGGCGACGACTACCTGATCTCTCATCTCCCTGGGCGCCAGACCGCCGACGCTCTCGACTGGCTTTCGGCTAGGGTCCCGCCCGAAAAGAAAGCCACGTCTCGTTTTTGGAGGCGCCAACTTGTGGCCAAGGCTCCCGAGCAGCAGCCCCCGGTCTTGGCGACCGCCCCCGCAGAAACAAACGCCACCCACGAAGCGCGAGAACTCGGTCGTCGTTACGGCCTCGACTTCAGCGCCTACACGGTGGGCCTCTTTCTCGACCAAGCACAAAACCGTCAACGCGTGGCGCAGCACCTCCAAACCGGCCAACGTCTGCTCAACCTCTTTGCCTACACGTGTTCGTTTTCCGTCGTCGCCGCCACCAGCGGAGCCGAAACGGTCTCCGTCGATCTGAGCAGACCCGCCTTGCAACGGGGTCGCGATAACTTCCGCCTGAACGGCGTGGACGTGGAGCCCAGCCAAGAGAGCAGGCCCCGCCATCGCTTTTTAGCCGACGACGCTTTTGCCGTCTTACCGCGCTTAGCCAAACGCGGCGAACGCTTCGACTGGATCATCCTCGATCCGCCCACCTTCTCGCGCGGCAAGCGTGGCTCGAAGAAAAAGGTCTTCCGCGTCGAGCATGACCTACCTGAATTGATTGACCTGTGCTGGCCTTTGCTCAACCCGGGCGGTCAGTTTCTCGTTTCAACCAACTGCACGGCCTTGGACGCCGCCGCGCTTCGTCGGTTGATTCAAGCCACGTTGACCACGCTGGCCGAGAAGGGTTGCTACCAGCTCGAACCCGCGCCGACCACCAGTTGCGTTTCCGCCCCCGGCCCTTCAACCGCCTGGTGGGTTGTCCGCTCCACTTAGCTTAAGCCTTTGCCTTCCCTTCGACGGAGCCTAGCCTATCGGCATGGCGGTACCGCTCTTTGGCATGTGCACAGTCTGCAACGAGGAGGACATCCTCGCCGAATGCCTGCGCCATGCCGCCGCCTTCCACGACAAGATTTACGTGGTGGACTGCGGAAGCGACGACCACTCCGCCGAGATTGCCCGAGACCTAGCGGACGAACTCTCCCCCGTCGAGTACCTCGGTGCGATCGGACCGCACCACTCCCGCCAAGTGAAGCGCCACATCTGGGAGCGCTTTCGCCATGACTTACCGCCCGGCGCCTGGTGGAGCGTGCTCGATGCCGATGAATTCTTTGATGAAGATCCCCGCCCCGCTTTGGCCCGCGCCACGGCCGAAGGCGCCGACCATGCCTTCGCCAGCTTGGCCAATTTCTACTACAAGCGCAGCGAGCTGGAAGACTGGCGCGCCGGTCGCGAAACCCTGGCCGACCGCGCCCGCCCCATCGCGGAACGTCGTCATTGGTACCGGATGCACGTGGTGCAGTTCCGCTTTATCCGCCAACTCTCACGGCTGCGCTGGCTGACAGATTCGCACCTTCCGCTCGTCCTCGCCCGTGGCGCCCGCGAACTCATCCCGGCCCGGCATTACCAATATCGCGACCCCGAACAAATTTTGCAGCGCCTGAAGACCCGACAACGCTGGCTCCAGGCGGCGGACATCAAGGCCGACAACCCCCACTGGTACCGGACCGAACTGGAGGAAGTCTGCTCAGATGATGAGGACCCCCACCTGCTTTGGCACGAACCGGGTCAGCCGCTCGTGCTCGATCCCGAGGCAAAGAATCCCAGCCCAGTGCGCCCCGCCTGGCGACAAGCGCTGGTGAATCTCTACGCCTCCACGCGGTACGCCCTCACTCCCCAACCCAGCTCGAATGAGTTCTGGAAAAAGGCCACGTTTTAGCTGGCCTTGTCGGCAGGTGGGCTTTCTCTACCAATCGCCGCACCATTGAACGGCTTAGGTTTTACGGCACCGGATTGGGCACTACGCGGTCGAGCACCTTGGCGCTGGAGATAACACCGGGGAGGCCCGCGCCGGGGTGAGTGCCCGCGCCGGAGAGGTAGAGCCCGTCGATGTCTTCGGACACGTTGTGCGGGCGGAACCAAGCGCTCTGGGTGAGGATCGGCTCAAACTGGAAGGCCGATCCCTTGTACGCGTCGAGTTCGGTTTCGAAGTCCTTAGGCGTAAAGATGAGCTTGCTGATGATGTGCTTGCGCAAGTCCGGGCAGACGGTTTCGAGCGACTCGAGGATCGCCTCCGCATACTCCTCTTTCACCTTGTCCCAGTCCTGACCACCATCGAGGTGCGGTACGGGCGAAAGGACGTAGAAGCATTCGCCGCCTTCCGGGGCGAGCGAGGGATCGGTCCGCGTGGGAGCGTGGAGGTAAAGCGAGAAGTCTTTGGCCAGGACCTTCTTGTTAAAGATATCTTCGAGCAAGGCCTTGTAACGCTTGGTTAGCACGATGGTGTGGTGGGCGACGTCTGGGTAGGTCCGATCGGTGCCGAAGTAGATGAGGAAGAGGCTCATCGAGTAGCGCATCTTCTCCAGCTTGCGATCGGTCCACTTCCGGCGGTGGCGCGGGGCGATGGCCTTGCGGTAAAGGTTCGCCACGTCCGCGTTGGAAACCACGACCGAAGCGGGATACTCCTCACCGCCGGTTTCTTCGGTCAGCTTCACGCCGCGGATCTTGGGCTTGCCGCCCGCGCCTTCGTCACAGAGCACTTCACCGACCTTGGCGTTCAGCTTGAGCGTGCCGCCCAGTTCTTCAAAGAGCTTCACCAACGCGGTCACCAGAGCGCCGGTCCCGCCCATGGCAAAATGCACGCCCCATTTACGCTCCAGATAATGAATCATCGAGTAGATGGAGGAAGACTGGAACGGGTTACCGCCCACCAGCAGCGGGTGGAAGCTGAAGACCTGCCGCAGGTAGTCATCCTTAATATAATGGGAGATGAGCTGGTAGACGTTCTGGTCGGAGCGGAGTTTGATCAGATCCGGCGCCACCTTGAGCATGTCGGTGAAGTGGGTGAAGGGGCGGTCGGCTAAGTCGGTGAAAGCTCGGTCGAAAACGGCGCGGGATTTGTCGACGAACTTGAGGTAGCCAGGGACGTCATCCGGATTGAAACGCTTGATCTCGGAGATGATGTGATCTTCGTCCCCGGTGTAGTCGAACTGCTTCCCGTCGTGGAAAACAATGCGGTAAAACGGCGAGACCGGGACAATCTTGACGTAGTCCTCGGTCTTCTTCCCAGCGAGTTCGAAGAGCTCGTCGATGAGAAACGGCGCGGTGATGATGGTCGGGCCCGCGTCGTAGGTGAAGCCCTTGTCGCGATACACGTAAGCACGCCCGCCGGGGGCATCGCGCATCTCCAGCAAGGTTACTTGATAGCCCCGGGCCTGGAGGCGAATCGCCGACGCTAAACCGCCAAAGCCGGAACCAATCACGACGGCTTGTTGGCCCACCCCAAGGTTCGAAGGGGAAGCGGTCGGTTCGGCAGAAGGCGATAAAGCAGTCATGGGCAAGACGATAGCACATCTTGGCTAAGTCGCTGGGGAAACGGCAGAAATTTCCACTTTTTTCCGTATCAGTTGCAATAATGCTTGCCTAAAAGCGACTTATTTATATTATACCCATGAAGCATTTAGAAAGCTTCCTCAACCTCACTCAAACCTCAAGGCCGCCAGGTTCGCCCTGGCGGTCTTATCTTTTATTTGAGTAGTTGGTCATAATCATCATGGTGGCCGATCCAAAACCAGACATACTGCCCGGCCTTTTCAACTGCTAAAGCCCGATAGTCCAAGCCCACCCTTGCGGACCAAAACTTCCCTACTTTCTTAAAATGAAGAGAGGGATGATGGGGATCGGATTGCCAACGTTTAAACTGTTTCTGAGTAAGAAGTTGAACGGAAGCAGGTAACTGCCCTAAAGCTACACGAAATTTACGAGTCGTGGAGGATTTCATCCAGTGGCCTTGTCATTCCTGCTTGGTACTCTCCCTCGGCTTCTTGTAGCAAGTGATCTAGCCTCCCACTCTGCGAATCAGCCGCAAGTCTTTGATCAAAAGCATCGGCCGCTAACCCAGCGAGAAAAACCCGCAGCTTGCTCTGGTCTTCGACCGTAAGCTTGGCAATCTCTTGCTGAATTTCTTCCACGCTCATTCTTTAAACATAGAAGAGAAACGGATTCGCCACAACCTTTAGCGCAGTTGGCGTTTACGCCGGAGCGCGAAGAAGAGCGCTCCACCCACCAGCATGGCCGCCACCGTCGGCTCTGGCACCGGGGCTAACTCGCCGAAGAAGAGCGATTCAGGCTCTTCCTCGACGAGCGCCTCGAGTGAGGGCGGGGCTTGGGCATTGCCTTGGGCAACAAGGGTCTGAGCAGAAGCGAGAAAAGGAAGGCCGAGGCCCAGCAAGAGAACCAAGGTGAGGATGCGAAGGGAAGGTGCCAGCATGTGAAGTGTCCCCCGAGGACGGATAAGAGTGAGAATCATCGCAGACTCCCCCCACGGAGTCCGATCATCGATGACATCTATAGCATAGAGGATGAGGGCGTGGATCGTAAAGTTAATTAGGTGCCTAAAGTACTTGGCACGCAGCAAAAAACGCCTTCTTCAAGAGGACGTCAGTAAATGTCGCGCATTTGATACGAAAAACCGATTGCCAGGTTAGCTACAGACAAGCAGCTTGGGAACATGAGTACTGCCGCCAGCCATCTTGCAGACGCCTTCGCCCGCGCGGGGGATCAACTCCTGGATTCCACCAAAACCAACCTGGAAGCTTACCTCGCCCAGCCCGATCTCCCCGCGTGG
>CAWUJC010000073.1:0-8322 GCA_963922355.1 uncultured bacterium
GCCTCCGAGAACAGCGGAAACGAGCGCACGACACGCCCGATCGTCCGCAACTCAGTGTCGGAGATCGATCCGTCCGACGCGGACGTCATGACCATAAGGTAGATGATCGCTTCTTGCGGCGGGAGCGGAGCGATTCCTTCAGCGGACATGGGCGGTTTTCTCCTAAGGGCGGTCGACGGTCCGTTTTCCGGCGCGCCGATGGGCAGGAGTTTGACGGTACCGAAGCGGTCGTTGAGGTAATCGAAGAACTTCATCGCGTGGAAGTTTTCTTCGGAGGCCTGGCGACGCATCCAAGTGGCAAAGCCCTGAAACGGAGTGGTCTCAAACCAAGCGGAGAGGGCGAGGTAGGCGTAGCGGGACTCAAATTCCATTTGAATCTGCTTGTTGATGAGGTCTTCGATCGTGGCACTGATTTTCATAGTCTAGTTTACGGCTTGATGGTGGTTACTGCTTGTTCGAAAGGGGGGAGGAAAACTCGAGTCAGGCGTCTCAACAAAAGGGTTTGTTTGGTCTCACGCTGTTTGTTGGTTCTGCCAGGGTTCTTTTCTTAGACAAGTCTGGCTCTGAAGCTTGCAAAAAAAGACCGGTTTCAAGCACCAACATTCTCATCTTCAAATTCATATGGTCAGGCAGCCGGGTGGAAAGTCAAAATAGTCGCGTTGGCAAGAAGGCGTTAAAGGTTTGAGTTTCGCCGCTAATCCTTCCATCAGCGGACTGGAAACCTTGCCTCACTCAGGCTTTGCCTTATGGTTAAAGCCTCTAGCTATGGATTTTTGGCTCAACAACACGCTGACTGGACAGAAGGAACGTCTTTACGCCGCCGACGGCGATACCCTGCGTTTCTACTGCTGCGGACCCACGGTCTACGGACCAGCCCACATCGGTAATTTCCGGACGTTCGTGCTGCAGGATGTCTTCCGCCGTGTCGCGGAGGCAACCGGCTTGGCCACTCGCCACGTGCGCAACGTGACGGATGTCGATGACAAGACGATCCGAGGATCGCGCGAAGCCGGGCAGAGTCTGTCGGACTTTACCGACCAGTGGCGCAAACGATTCGAAGACGATGCCGATGCCCTGAATCTGCTCGTCCCGGAGGTCACGCCGAGTGCGGTTGAGAACATTCCTGAGCAGATTGAGATGATTGCGATCTTGCTGGAGAAGGGCCTCGCCTATCAGGCAAAGGACGGCTCGGTTTACTATCGAGTCTCCGCCTTCAAGGATTACGGCAAGCTTTCTGGCCTCCAGCGTGACGCCATGGAGACGAACGCCGACGGCCGCTTGAATGAGGAAGACGAAGCGGTGAAAGAAGACCAAGCCGATTTCGTCCTTTGGAAAGCTTGGAAGGAAGAGGATGGCGAGAACAAGTGGGACAGTCCCTGGGGCCCAGGTCGCCCGGGCTGGCATATTGAGTGCAGCGCCATGTCGACCAAGTACTTGGGGAAGTCTTTTGATCTCCATTCCGGCGGGGTGGACCTGATCTTTCCCCATCACGAAAACGAGATTGCCCAGAGCGAGGGCTGCACGGGCGAGACCTTTGTGCGGCATTGGTTCCATGTGGCTCACCTCCAAATTGATGGCGGCAAGATGAGCAAGAGCCTGGGGAATCTCTACACCTTGGATGACGTCCAAGAGAAAGGCTTCACCGCTGAGGAGTTGCGCTATGTCCTGCTCTCCGGGCATTATCGCCAGCCCTTGAGCTTTAGCTGGGATTCGCTTCACGCGGCCCAGGCGGCGCTCAAACGTCTACGGAAGTTCAAGAGCTTGCTCGGGGACTTGCCGAAGGAGCCTCAAGCGCTTGGTCGCTTCGAGCCCGCGTTGGCGGCCTTGGCCGATGACCTCAACACGTCCAAGGCTTTAGGCCAACTTTTTGCCGTGGTCGGAGACTTGGAGAAAGACCCGAGCGTCATCACGGAAGAGGATCGCTCCGGCTTTGCGGTGCTGATGTTTGCCTTTGGTTTTGAATTGCTCGAGCCGGAGGCAGCTCCCGTTGGTGAGGCGCCGGAGGAAGTGAAGACGTTGGCCCAGCAACGCTGGGAGGCGAAGCAGAACAAAGACTGGGCGGCCGCCGATGACTTGCGCGACAAAATCACCGCCGCGGGCTGGACCGTCAAGGATGCCAAAGACGGCTTCGAGCTTTTGCCGAATTAGAACAATGAAATGGCTGCTGATCTTCCTCGTCCAGTGCTACCGGACGATTGGCACGCCGTTACGCGCGATGTTTGGGGCCGTTGGTACCTGCCGCTTTCGCCCTACTTGTTCGCAGTACGCCATTGAGGCCCTGGAGATCCACGGAGCGATCAAAGGAAGCTGGCTGGCGATCAAACGGATCTGTCGCTGCCACCCCTGGGGTGGCCACGGTTGGGATCCGGTGCCGGAACGTCAGGACCAGACCAAGGCACCATCTAGCAAGGAAGCCGAGCTTCAGCAGCTCTTAAACCGAAATGAAGAGAGTTCCCCTTTTCGGAAGTTCCATCTTTGAGTCAGGGAAACCGCCTTGGCGGGTTGTCTTGGTGATTTACATACCAAGCTCAGGTAACGTTTCCACTAGAGCGCTTTCAATGATGTCATCGCCACATGTTCGCAGGTCATCATCGAAAGTGGGTAGGGCGGGCTGTCCCTAGCCCGCCGTTCTAGACGCTTTGGTTACCCCATGTGGTGAGGCTAGTATTCATTTGGCTTTCCGTGGGCAAAAAGGGGAAAATCGCTTTCCGCACCCCGTCGATGGGGACATCGACGGCTACCAACCTAAGGATGGCCAACGTTGAGGAAAAGGGCTGAAAACAACAACGTAGTGGCCATAGTTTTATCTATAACCCTCTAGGCTTCTTTTTCTACCTTGGCGGTGAGGCGGATCAAAGCCGGCAAGAGTTGTTTCTTACGACTGACAACACCAGCGAGGTGGAAGAGATTTGGACTTTCCTCCGGGTACTCAAAGGCATCGAAGATGCGCTCTTCGCCACAACCGAGGAGGTAGCTGTCGTGGGTGGTGATGTCGGTGATGAGGAGTGCGACAAAATCCAGTTTGAACTCTTCGACCAAGCCATGGAGCGCGTCTTCCAGTTCTTTTTGGCGGGGCCAGAAGTGGTCGAAGCCAAGTTCCTCCACCTGGGCAACGGCGAACTTCCAGCCGTTTTCTTCGTACTGTTTGCAGTCGCCCCGTACGATGCGGTCCGGCGGGTTGCTTTGCAGGGAAGAACCGGCAGCGAAGAGCTTCTCGGTAAAGTCGTCGAGGTCAATTTGATGCAAGCGGCAAAGCCAGCCAACCATGTCGCGATCGACGTCGGTCGCGGTAGGAGAAGTCAGTTTGAGGGTGTCCGAAACAATCCCGGCCAGCATGCAGATGGCGATCCCGCGGTCCGGCTTGATCTTCGAGTGATGATGCATCCGCGCCACGATGGTGCAGGTTGAGCCCAGCGGTTCGTTGAGGAAGCGAATGGGCTCCTGCGACGAGAGGCCGCCGCCGAGGCGATGGTGGTCGATGACTTCCACAATCTCGGCTTCATTGGCGCCATCGACGGCCTGAGCCATTTCGTTGTGGTCAACCAAAACCAAGCGAGTACGCGGCGGATGCAGGAGATCGGATTTGGAAAAGACGCCGGGCATGCAGCCGTCTTCGTCAATCACGGGAAAGAGCGGCTGGTGAGTGCCTCCTAATTCGCGGCGCAGCGGGGCGACGCGTTGCTGCGGCGGGAAGGTAAGGGGCGAGCCCTCCAGCGCCTGCGAGATCGGCTGGGCGCATTTGATCAGCATCGTGGTGGTGGCCGTATCGTGCGGGCTGAGGATGACCGTGATGTTCTTCGCCTTGGCCTTGGCGAGGAGATCCGCGCGCATGTCGTTGCCGCCGGTGACGACAATGGCCCGAACGCCGTACTCAATGGCTGGCGCTTGGACCGTGGGGCGGTCACCCGCCACAATAATGAGCTGGTCTGCCGGGTAAGAACCCATGCGTTCGCGGAAGGTCTCAGCGCTGGAGGCGGCCACGGTGAGCAGAAACGTTTGATCGGCGGCCACTTCGTGGGCGTGAGCGAAGGAGCCAGCGCTGACCAAGGCAATGCGTTCCAGGTTGGTGTCAACCCGGCGGGTCGCCCCGGTGTCGCCGGTGGGCGGGAGGAGCACTTCGACCAGTTTGGTCATCGAAACCAGACCGAGGAATTTACCCGCCTTGGTCAGGACGGGCATGGAATGGTGGCCGCTGTCTCGCAGGCGGTTGAAGGCGGAAAAAAGCGATTCGTCTTCGCGGGCCGTGATGGTGCGGCGGGACATCACGGTTTCGAGCGTGGGGCGGACATCGAGGACGAGCTCTGGCGGCTCCACTCCGGCTTGCTCCAGCACGTAAAGGGTGCGGGCATTGATTTCACCGCAGCAGGCGGCCTGGGCCTCGGGGCGCCCGGTGCGACGGAGGTAAGAGGCGTAGGCGAGGGCCGAGCAGATGGCATCCGTATCAGGGTTTTTATGCCCCACGACCAGAAGGCGCGGCTGGGGCTTCGGGGACGAGGTGCTGACGGCGGATTGCGGCTGTTCTGTCATGGCTTCACGGAGGGAAAACCCTCTTATACTAAAGATCGACCTTGCCGGGAAGTACGGTGCAAGCAAGTGGCTTCTTTTTTCGATTTGAGGGCTGGACAAGGCGCGCCTCTTTCCATATGCTCCACAGTTCCTATTTCCCCTTGCACTCGTGGCGGAATTGGTAGACGCGCAGGATTAAGGATCCTGTGGGGCAACCCGTGGGAGTTCGATTCTCCCCGAGTGCACTTACTCCAACGTGGTGTTGGAGACGACAAGTCAACTGAGGTTGGTTGTCATTGTGTCCCTTTACGGCTGGAGCCAGGGCAGGATCAAGGCTAGCGCCAGCAGGGCGATGATGAGCAGGTAAGTACCAATCCCCAGGTCTTTCACCACGACCTTACCATTCGTCTGGGCGTCACCGTAGAAAAGCCGGGCTCGCAGGTGGAAGAGGGAGCCGGCCAGGAAGACCAAAGCCAAGAGGAGGAAAGCAACCCACCAGATGGAGTGTTGATTCTCTGTGATTCCCCTCGTCACCCACTTGCTTAGATCGGTCCATAGCAGGGTGACGGGCAGCCCGGCCAAGAGCCAACTGGTCAGCGTCCAGCAGCGCCGAAAGCGATGCAGCCGGGGATTGGCCGCCAACGGATGGAAATCCTCGATGTACGTCGAGCCCGCTACCTTCTGTAGATGGCCCAAGAGGAGAACGAGAGCTGTAAAGGCGAGAACCAAGGGGAGAATTGGCACATACAAAAATGACACGTTGATAATCAGGTACACCGTATCGTGGAGTGATGTATTTGGTGCTTCAATCGTATGGTAATGCGGTTGAAGCCAATCTGAATGAGGCGCCTGAATGTAAAACAAAAGAACCCATACCCAGAGAGTCAGGGTAGCAAACAGTTTTAGGTCGCTTTGTCGTCCTAGGCTAATGGCGGCCAGGAACATGGAAAAGAGTGCGAGGCCATTGAACCAAACCCTGAAATCTACTGGTACAATGCTGATGAAATCGAAGAAAAAGAGGGGAAAGAAGGGAAATAAGATCAGTAAGTGCAGGGGACTTTGAGAAAGAGTGTTCTGCCACCAAAAGCTAAAAGGCCAGACGGGTGCCATTAGAAGAAGAAGAACACAGAATTGCCAAGGACCGGAGCCAGTCTTGTATCCAATTCCCGGAGTTACCCACATGATGAGAACCGCAATCAAACTGGCGACCAACCACTCCCAAGCGGCGTTCTCGGAGCGTTCGCCTCCGTACTTACTTAGGACCAGAAAGATACCTAGCGAGGCGACCGTAAAGCTTACTGCAATCGGGTAGTTAAAGCTGAATAGACCACCCAGAAAGACTCCTAGAATGCCAACTTGCCAATGACTTAGGCCCTTCTTTTGAGGGCGAAGAGCGGGTAGAGGTAGCAAATAGAGAGAGACGAGGACGAACACTAAACCCGCTACACCCATCAAAGGCAGCGGATTCCACGGCGGAAAAACTTCGACACTCATTTCCCGTCCTCCTTGGCGGTGCGAGAGGCGAGGGCATGCCGGATTTTGTAGATCGGCACGCCAATCAGCATGCGGACAAATTCCAGCAGGAGCATGGGCACTTGATTGAGGATCTCGGCCGTCACGCCCAGCGTGCCATAGACCTTCGGCTTGGTGTAGAGGACCAGGAGAAGAATCAACCCAGCGGCCACGCCCAGCCCGGTCAGCGCGATTTGCCAGAAGGGCATCTCCAGCGGACCAAAGGCGATGAGGGGAATCGGGCGGATGAGGACCACGCCCAGGCCAAGGAGAACGAGCGGACTCCACCGTGAGAACTCGCCCGCTTCCATCGCCAACTTGCAGCGCCAGAGCAGGAGGATGATCACGGCAAAGGCCAGAACGCGGGCGGCGAGTGCCAGGGCCAGGGCTACGCCGGGGTGGCCTTGATCCACCACGGGGGGCATGGGTTGTCCGCTTTCATCTAAGAAGATCACGGATTCGCCTTGGGCCAGCATGCTGGTGGGGAGAAAAGGCAGGCTGAGCAGGCTCAGGCCGATGGCACTGGCCAGCAGGAGGATGCCAAGCGAACTCGAGGAGGTGGCTTTTTCCGTTTTATCGCCCGGCACGCCGAGCAGCACCATGGCTCCCAGCGCGGTACCGAGGCCAATGGCTTCGACCAGGGGATGGCCGGAAAGGGACATCACCGCCACGCCAAAGCCGACCAAGCTACCAGAAAGCGCGGCATCCTGGCCATGGGTCTGGTGGCGAACGTGGAGGAGAATCCAACCGATGGCAAGAGCGAGGCCAACCAGGCACCAGAGAAGGCGGTTGCTTGAAATCGCGAACGCGAGCGGAAAGCCCAGGGCATCAAACACGACCAAGTTCATCTGGTTGGCGGCGTCCGAGAGCAGGAGGCCACGCAGCGTAAACACGGCGGCGCTTCCTAAAGAAACGTAGGCAATGGCAAGGCAGGCTTTGGGCCAGTCTCGAGGGAGCACCAACTGCATCAAGGCACCAAGCAGCGCGCAGACGGGGACGCAGGCAATCCACGCCCACGCGATGTTCTCCACCAGGGTCATTTCCATGACGCGAATTTCCCCTTGGTTGGCTACTGACCGGCCGGGGCAAGTTCCTCCAGCAGGTCCTTGACGAGTTCTTCGATCTCGGGCAGGGCGTCCTCCGGATGCGCGACATCGACATCGTGAACGTGCCAGTAGGTGACCTTATCTTCCCACTCGGGGAACTGCCGCCGCATCATCGGGCGGTGTTCGGCTTCCTTGAGGGCAATCACCCGAGTGGCCGTTTCCAGGTCTTTTTGCTGGAGCTGGGTCGGCGCTTCGTGGGTGAGGTGAAGGCCAATGCGGCGACGCTCCAGGGCGTCGATCGTGTTGGGGGAGAGCATGGCCCCTTCGCTTAGGACCCAAGTCGCCAGGCCGCGGGAAAAGGCCCGGAGTTCTAGCCCGCGTTGCTCGCAGAGGTGGTTAAAGAGCGCCTCGGCAAAGCGGCTGCGGTAGTAATTGCCCGTACAGATGAACAGCACCATGTCCGCACCATACTGTCGGGCAGGGGGAGTGCAATCTAGATCACGTTAAGGGATGGCGTGGTAAATCTGGTAAAGGACGTAGCCGACGCCCAGAGCAACGCCGCAACCCAGAGCGAAGAGAAACAAGCGGAAGCTAAACCTGATGAAGCCCAAAATTACATCGTACATGATGTAGACCGCCGCTGGGATGAGCAGGCCGCCCACCGCGCCGATGATGAGATCATTCTTGGTTGAGGTGTAAGGATCGCTCGCGTTGATCGCCCAGAAGAGAAAAGCCCCGAGAAAGACGCAGCCAACGTGGATGGCCAGCCAGTACTTCGCGTAGAGCTTGGCGACGAACTTAGGGAGATACTGCTCCGCCTGAATCGAGGAGATGGGGGCTTCGGGTAATACTTCTTTGCTGGAGCTCAGGTAGGTGGCATCCCGGGCGGAAACTTCGGCTTCTTCGGAATCCGGTACCCAGATGGTGCCTCGGCCGCCGCACATCTCGCAGGTTTTTTGGCCCTGCATCTGTTTGAAGCGCTTCCGTCCGCTGGAGAAATCGGACACACTGATAGTGCCCTGGTAATGACCTTGGCCGGCGCATCTGGGGCAAATATCCTGGGCCATGGGGCTTAGAGAAGTCGGCTGCCGCCTCCAGGCAGCAGCGCATGTCGCCGAACGTATGAATTCCAGCGCCCCAAGTCAATCCAAGGCGTACCTCAAACGAATTTCAGCTTGAGGCGTTGCTTGGATGGGCCCGTAACTAGAGCTTGTTACAAAAGTCCGGCGCGGCCCGCGTTGTGAGGATTTTTAGGCCG
>CAWUJC010000074.1:0-8255 GCA_963922355.1 uncultured bacterium
GACTCTAGATTCGTAAAAGTAGCTACTAATTTGTAACTGTGTGTTAGGATGTCTATCTTGTTCCTGGTTTTCCATATATAGAATTCCGCTAGCAATGGAAGGTGGTAAAAGGCAACATTTTTCTTCGTTATCTTGATGTTCGAGTGAATGGTCTCTTCCAATTAGAGGGGCTGAACCTAAGTCAAATTCAGTTAGGTAGAGAAATTGATCAAAATATTTTGAGTCTCTAAGTGCGTTTGTCCTACTAAAGTTGATATATTTCAGCGCTTCATGACGGAGTGGGGCGGCGCATGAGCCTATTTTTAAAGTGCTAGAGGCAAAGGGGTCAAAACTTTTGTGTACACGCCAGAGGGAGGTTGCGTTTAGTCTAGTCGATAGATCAGGAAGTTTTTGATTTGATTCCTGCAGTTTTAGCTTAGGGCTAAAGTAACTCCAGATTAGCGCGAAATAGTTGGGATTGATCATTTAATTTTATGTGTATTGTGAACAAATACTTGTCTAATTGATTGTAGAAATAAAATGCATCTAACGACGGTGGTTTGGAGATTTAGTAAAAAATATTAGACGCCTTAATATAGTGCTTATAACTAAATATGGGATGTTGATTAATCAGTCTTGAAGAATTGCCAACCGGTTGATTTGCACGGCGGCGAAGGCGGCGCCGAAGCCGTTGTCGATATTCACCACCGTAACGCCCGAGCCGCAGGAATTTAGCATGCCAAGGAGCGCGGCGAGGCCGTCGAAGCTGGCACCGTAGCCAACGCTGGTGGGCACGGCAATAATCGGTCGCTCAACCAACCCGGCGATGACGCTGGGCAAGGCGCCTTCCATCCCAGCGACCACGATGACGACGCGCGCGGCGCGAATTTCCTCCAACCGCGCTTGCAGGCGATGGAGTCCGGCGACGCCCACGTCGGTAATCAAGGTGGTTGGCTGCCCCAGTGCTTCAAGCACGACCCGGGCTTCTTCGGCGACGGGGAGGTCGGAAGTCCCAGCTGCGACCACGGCAACGTCGCCCGGCAGGCGTTCGGTTTTGGTGCCGAGGTGGAGCACGCGAGCGGGTTTATGGGAGCCCGTGTCGGGTAGCTCAGGGAGCACCGCTTCGGCTTTGTCTTGCGAGATGCGGGTGGCCAGGGCGAAGCCTTGGCGCTCGTACAGCTCTCGCATGATGGCGCTGACTTGCTCGGCGGTTTTGCCTTCGCCGAAGATCACCTCGCCAATGCCAGTGCGCTGGGCGCGTTCCAGGTCCACTTGAGCGAACCCAAGATCAGAAATTTTGGTGGATGAGGAGGAGGGGGGTGTGCCGTTTTTCACCGCCCGCCAGCATGGGGCAAGACAGCCTGCTTGACAATCCACCTCGGTCGGCGAGTTTCGGGAAACGCTGCGTCCCCTTCAACTTATCCTGTGCCATGATCCGCTCCTACGTTTTCGAGAACGGCAAGATAGTCGGGCGCAACCTCGACCTCGACGCGCTCAAGCTCATCCGCGCGGACAAGGGCCTGCAGCTCTGGATCGACCTGTACGACCCGGATCAGGACCACGCCAAAATGATCCTGGAGCAACTCTTTGAGTTCCACCCGTTGGCGATTGAAGATTGCCTGGTCGAGAACCAGTTACCCAAGGTGGACGACTACGGCGACTACCTCTTCATCGTCATGCATGCGGTGGACTACACCCGCGGCGACGTTTTCCAGACGAGCGAGATCGACATGTTCCTCGCGCCGGACTTCCTCATCACCTACCACGAAAGCGACGTGCGCAGTGTGGAGTGGGTCATCGACCGCTTGGAGAAGAACGCGCCGCTCCTCAGCAAGGGCGTGGATCGCATTGTCTACCGCTTGCTCGATGGCTTGGTGGAAAACTACGAGCCAGCCATGGCGGAGCTCACCGCCGATATCACCGCGTTGGAAGACCGCATCTTCGGCCAAGAGTACGCGGAGAGCGATGTTATCACCGACTTCCGCGATCTGCGGCGCGAGATCAATCACCTGCGCCACATCGTTGGTCCGCAGCGCGATACGGTGTATCGGCTTTCGCGTGGTGAATTTAAGCAGATCCACACCGGCATGCTCCCGTACTTTCGCGACGTGCACGATAGTCTCTACCGGCTGGAGAAACGCTCCCACAACTTCAGCGAGCAGGTGATGACCGCGCTGGACGTCTACCTCAACCGCTCGGGCTACGAGACGAACGAGATCATCAAGCTCCTGACGTTGCTGACGGTCATCACCACACCAACGCTGCTCTTCGGCAGTTGGTACGGGATGAACTTTGTCGACATGCCGTTGCTCCACTACAACCACGGTTACATCGTGGTTGCCTCGATTACCTTGCTCTCCACTGCTGCTTTGGTTGTCTGGATGAAGCTGAAGAAGTGGCTTTGATCGCGAGCCTAGGCCTTCCAGAAGGCGTCGCTTTCGGCGGGGAGCGCTTCCACCATCCACATCCGTTTGACTTGGCCGTTGCTTACCGTCATGAGCTGGCCCGTAAAGTTGTGCAGCGTCCGACCCTTGCGTTCCGCTTTGATTTCAATCATCGCCATCACCTGATTGGGTGATATTTCGGTCAACTGGATGATCTTGATGCTGGGGCGGACCTCGGGAAGGTTGAGCGCGTCAATCGCGGCCAGGTAGGCGTCGCGCCCGTGAACTTCCTTGGTGCTGGCGTCGGGTTGGGTGATGCCAGCAACGAGGTCTTCCGCCAGGCAGGCGGCGATGCTGTCGCGATCGGCGTGGTCAAAGGCCTCGATCAAACGGCGGACGAGAGCGGCTGGAGAGGCGGCAGTCATGGCTAAGTGTCTTGGCACGGGAAAAGCATGAGCGCGATCCAAAAATGGAGACCGCAATACGGACTCGTTTTTGCCGCCCTTCCGCCGTGACGCTTCGGCAGTGATGTTTGTATAGTAGTGGGATGGCCACGGTCGCGCTCATTCAGATTCATCCCAAGGACAACGTGGGGGTGCTCCCGCGTTCTCTGGAGGCGGGCGATGCGATTACCGTGAGCGATCAGACCGTCGTGTTGAAGGAATCGATGGGCCTCGGCCACAAGTTTGCGCTTCAGCCGCTCGACGCGGGTGACAAGGTGCTCAAGTACGGCGTGTCGATTGGCTCGACAACGCAGGCCGTTGCGTTGGGCGAGCACCTCCATCTGCACAACATGCAGAGCGATTATCTGCCCACCTACACGCTGGAGGAGGAGCGTAAATTCGACGCATGATCTCGCCTGCCTCCCACGCGCCACCGACCTGGCAAGGTTACCTTCGGTCAGACGGTCGTAAAGGTATCCGCAATCAATTGCTCATCGTTTACCTGGTGGAATGCGCGAAGCACGTGGCGAGCGAGATCGCCCTGCCGTTCCGCGAGCGCGGCGCGCAGGTGATCGGCTTCAGTGGCTGCTACCCGAACGATTACAGCAACAAGATGCTCCAGCGTTTGTGCACGCATCCCAACGTCGGTGGCGTGCTCCTCGTTTCGCTCGGCTGCGAGGGTTTTGACCGCGGTCGTCTGCTCAAGGCGATTCGCGCCTCCGGGCGACCCGTGGACCTCCTTGGCATCCAAGCCACCGGCGGTACGCGCAAGACCATTGCCGAAGGCCGCGCGTGGGCCGAAAAGACGTTGCAAGACATGGCAACCACGCCACGGGTGGAGATGGGTCTGTCTGATCTCGTGGTGGGCACGATTTGCGGCGGCAGTGATGCGACCAGCGGGATCACCGCCAATCCGGCGATTGGCCGTTGCTTCGACCGGCTGGTGACCTCGGGGGCGGCCTGTATGTTTGAAGAAACCGGCGAGCTCATTGGTTGCGAGGACATCATGGTCCAACGCGCTGCCACACCGGAGTTGGGCCGCGAGCTGCGGGAGCGGATCGAAAAAGCCGCCAAGTACTACGCCACGCTGGGCCACGGCAGCTTTGCTCCGGGCAACGCGGACGGCGGGTTGACCACGCAAGAAGAGAAGTCCTTGGGCGCTTACGCCAAGAGCGGGGATTCGCCGATCAGCGGCGTGCTCACCCCGGGGGATGTCCCGGAGCGCGGCGGGCTCTATCTGCTTGATGTGGTCCCGGATGGCGAGGTGCGTTTTGGCTTCCCCAACATCAACGACAACGCCGAAATCGCCGAGCTGATCGCCTGCGGCTCGCACCTTATTCACTTCGCCACGGGGCGTGGCTCGGTGGTCGGGTCGGTCATCTCACCTGTGGTAAAGGTTTGCGCCAACCCGGAGACCTATCGGCGGATGGAGGACGACATGGACGTCGATGCCGGGCGTATTTTGGAAGGTCGGGACGATCTCAATCAAGTGGGGGTGGAACTCTTTGACCTGACCTGCCGCGTGGCCGCGGGCGAGCCCACCGCCTCGGAAGCGCTGGGGCATCAGGAATTCGTGCTGGGCTACAAATCCTTCGAGCCGCTCGGCCCGGCTTGCTTCCCCGCTTAACTCAGCCAAGAGCTATCATGGATCTAGAACTGAAAGACAAAGTTGCCATTGTGACCGGCGGCGCCAAAGGCATTGGCGCGGGAATCTCGGAAGCCCTCGCGCGGGAAGGGGCGGTGGTTTGCGTGCTGGGACGCTCCCCGGCCGTGGGCGAAGAGCTCGTCCAAAAGATCATCGCGGCAGGTGGTCGGGCGGCCAACTACGCGTTGGAAATGACGGACGAAGCGGCGGTTGAGAAGACGGTGCAGACGATCATCGCCGACCACGGAGACATCGACATCATCGTGAACAACGCCGGGCGCAATGACGCCATCAGCTTGCGGCATTCCGTGGCGGAGTTCGAGGCCTCCCTCCGTAGCAATGTCGTGCATTTCTTTACGCTCGTGCATGTCGCGCTGGAGTCGCTCATCTGCACCCAGGGCAACATCGTCAACATCGGGAGCAAGTGTGCCGAGACGGGCCAAGGCGGTACCTCCGGTTACGCGGCGAGCAAAGGAGCGGTCAATGCGCTCACGCGCGAGTGGGCGCTCGACCTCGCGCGCTACCACATTCGGGTCAACTGCGTCATCCCGGCGGAAGTCATCACACCGCTTTACGAGGACTGGCTCAACCGCACGCCCGATCCCGCCGCGGCGCGCGATCAGTTAAACCAGACGATTCCCTTTGGCCGTCGCACCACCACGATTGAAGAAATCGCCGATACGGTGGCGTTTGTCGCCTCGCCCCGCAGCTCCCACACCACCGGGCAAATTCTTTTCGTCGATGGTGGCTACGTGCATTTCGACCGCGCCTGCACCATGGACACCAGCCACCTGGCGGCGAGTTAACTCTGCTCCAGAGCCTCGGCTAATTCCTTCAGGTAGGCGTAGGTGTAGAGGCCGGTGTTGTGGCCATCGGAGAAGGTGAACTGGATGGCATAGCCACCGACCGGTGCCCAACGTACGACGCGAATGCCGGGGAACTCGGTTTGCCCGCTCCCGCCGTGGAGTTTGCCCAGGAGGTCGTGCTCGCCGGTTTGCTCGGCGCTGCGCGACGCAGCCCGGAGGAACGGCATGGGGTAATAATTTTCCGAGCCGTCCTTCCATTTGATGGCGACTTCGTCGGCGATGAGTTGGATGTCAACAGGGGCAATCATACCGCAATGTCTTCGTACCAAATCTCCGGATACGTCTCGATAAACTCGCGCATGATTTCAATGAGTTCCTCATCCTGATGGACGGTGACTTCGATGCCTTTGCTCTTTAGGTAGTCTTCTTCACCCATGAAGTTCTTGTTCTCGCCGATCACAACGTGGGGAATTTTGAAGAGGACCGCCGCGCCCGAGCACATCGGGCAGGGTGAGAGCGTGGTGTAGAGTTTGCACTCGGCATAAACGCTGGCGGGCTGGCGACCGGCGTTCTGCAGGGCGGCCATCTCGCCGTGGAGGATGGGGTTGCCGTTCTGCACGCGCATGTTGTGGCCCCGGCCAATCACCTGCCCCTTGTGTTCGAGGACGGCTCCGATCGGGATGCCGCCTTCGGCCAGACCTTGTTTCGCCTCATCGATGGCGATTTGCATGAAAGGATCGCGTTCCATCCTTATATTTCTGACAGGATTAAGGTGATTTACAAGGTTAGGTGGAGATGCAGTCTACTTTTGATATGGCGCTAAAGAACAATGAATGGCGTTTGGAAATTCTTCATCAAATAGAAGAGGAGAAAAATGATAGCATAGATGTGGTGGTCTATGATGCTGACGGTTTAATTTACACGGCCACTCTGTTTACTTTAAAAAATATCGAAACTCTTCTCGAGCGTTGGCGGAGCACTGGAGAGTGTCTCAATGGAAAGTATTTTTGGGCGGCAGATATGCTTATCGTTGAAAAGCTAACCGTTGAAACAATCGAATCCGTGGTGGATGGTTTGATTGAAAGCGGTGAATTCTATTCCGTTTTTTCCGGTCCGAGCAATCTCTAGCCAAAAAGTTTGCTGCCCGACTTGAGTTGCAAGTGGTAACGCCCGGCGCGGGAGCGGAGCGTTAGCTCGGCGCCGAAGGTCGCGCTCAGGTTGGCCGAGTTGAGGACGCGCTTTTTTTCGCCTGCGGCCTGGACCTTGCCTTGCTTGAGGAGCAAAGCGTGCGAGATGGACGGGACGATTTCCTCCACGTGGTGGGTGACGAGGACAATGGCGGGGCCGTCCGGTTGCTGACAGAGGCGCTCCAGCATGGCGAGGAAGGCGTCGCGTGCCACGGGGTCGAGCCCCGCCGCAGGTTCGTCGAGAAAGAGAAGCGTGGGCTTGGCCATCAGGGCGCGAGCGATGAGCGCGCGCTGGCGTTCGCCTTGGGAGAGGTAGGCCCAGTCGTGGTCCATCTGCTTGGTCAGGCCGACTTGGCGGATCAGGCGCTTGCCGTCGATCATGTCTTGCTTGGTGGGGCGACCCCAAAAATTGATCATGTCGTAGCGGCCGCTAATCACGACGCTGAGCGCGGTTTCGTCCGCTTCGATCCGTTGGAGCAAGGCGGTGCTGACCACGGCGATGCGTTCGCGAATCTCGTTCCAGTTCGCCTGGCCAAAGGTTTGGCCGTTAATTTCTAGATCACCCGAGGTGGGTTGGATGAACGCGGTCAGGGTCTGAAGCAACGTGGTTTTGCCCGAACCATTCGCCCCAAGGAGCGCCCAATGCTGGCCGGGCTGCACCTCCCAATCAATGCTGCGGAGGATGGGGGCTTCGCGTTCGACGCGAATCTTGCGGATCGAGATAAGCGGGGGCGTGGCCATGGCAGAATGCGTTAAGCAGCAGAGCGGGTGGAGCGGAAGAGTTCGGCCCAGTCAGCCACGCTCAAGGCACCGGCGCGACGTTCGTCCTGGACCGGCAGGACGTTGGAGAGTTTCTTACGCCGCTGGGAGAAGCCCTGTTTGACGAATCGGCGGAACTTGGTCCGCTCTTTCACCGAGATGGCGGGTTTGTCCAGCCGGGTAAAGCGGACCACGGCGGAGGTGACGTCCGGCTCCGGGTAGAAGACTTGGGGCGGCAGGCGGCGCAGGACTTCGACGTGGTACTCCGCCTGCAGGATGACGCTGAGGGCGCCGTACGCTTTGGTGTTGGGCGGGCTGCCAAAGCGGTCGCCCACCTCAAGTTGGAGGAGAAACTGCATCCGTTGCGGCGGCGTGGGGTGATCGAGGAGCTCCATTAAGAGCGGCGTGGAGATGTTGTACGGTAAGTTGCCCGCCACGATGGCAGGGAGCTGGTCTAAACGGGCGATTTCTTCGAGCGCATCGGTGTGGATCAGGTCAAAGCGGGGATTGGCCGCCAAGGTGTCTTGCAGGAACCGGCTCAAGCCGCGGTCAATCTCGATGGCGGTAACCTTGGCGCCGCGCTCGAGAAGGGGGCGGGTCAAAGCCCCCAGACCAGGGCCGAGTTCCAGCACTTCGGGCTCGGCACTTTGCTGGGCTTGGCCTTCCAGCACGCTGTCCGCCAGCCAGGTGCAGAGGTTGGGGTCGTGCAAAAAATTTTGCCCCAGTTGCTTTAGGGGTTGGAGGCCCCGGTCATCCAAGGCGGCACGAATTTCGGTGCGGGTCATAGCGGGGCGGAGCGTTACGCTTCCCTAGAACCGTTCTAAGAGGAGCCGGTAAACGTCAGTGTTAGGGCGGAAGCCGGAGAAGCGATCGCTAAACAGGCCACGTGCGGCCAGCCAGGCTGGCTCGGAAGTGGGGACGGCCCGCTGGGAGAAGCGGGCGGCCAGACCCGGGAAGCGGGGTTGGCCCAGGGTGGCCTGGAAGATTCCGGCGGCCAGTTGGTCCTTCTGCCAGGCGCGTTGGGCACCTGTCACGGGGACAGCGCCCGGGCC
>CAWUJC010000075.1:0-8220 GCA_963922355.1 uncultured bacterium
TTCCGAATGATAGCTTTTCAGTCTGAGAAGGGTATGGATGAGGTTGTTGGTACCTTGGCTGTGAGCGATAAATAAGAGAGGCGTTTTTGCCTTTAATTTACTCGCAGCTTTCGCGATGGCTTTTGCATAAGGGCGCGCGAGTTGCTTGGCCTCTAAATCCAACGTTGGGGCTCCATCCAGGCGAAAAACGTCGGGAATACTAGTCAGGAGATGGGCCATTGTGATGTAACTTGGAAAGTGGTCTGTATCGGCGATTCCTTGGTAAGTGGGGCGTGAGCCGTTGGGTAGATCGTTAATGACCTCCTGGGCAAATCTTATCAAGTATCGCCCGTCATTCGGTTTTCCGCCGCCAGCTTTAATCCCGCTAAAGGTAAATAACCGCATGTATCTACATAAGCGCATTTTTGTGGAACCACAAGTTACAATTACATTACATATGTACGAGAGCGCTTAATTTAGGGGAACAAAGCGCTTGAGCTTGTTCGTTTCGGGATGGCGGGGCAGTTCCTGCATGGCTTCGACGGAGACCTGCGGCTCTTCCACGCCGGAAAGCTCGAGGGCGATCTCCAAATCGCGCGCCACCAGCTTCTCTTCCACCGTGCCGTGTTCGATGACCAGCACGCGGGCGCCACGTTCCGTTTGCTGGACTTGGTACTCGCTGATCTCGGGTACTTGGCCAAGCACGCTGCGGAAAACCATGGGGTGGATCTTCAGCCCGTCGTAAATGAGGAAGATGTCGGCCCGGCCTCGGATTTCCTTGATGCGGCGCACTCCGGGGACGTCTGGGTCGGGTGTGTCATCGTAGACCATGGTGTCCGTCATGTTGTAGCGGAGGATGGGCAGGGTGAAGCCATAGAGCTTGGTCGCCAAGGTATGGTCAGCAGCGTCGTCGCCCACGTAAGGTTGGCCGTCCTCATCACGGGGTTCGAAGATTAGGCAGTCTTCAAAAAGGGAGAGGCCATGCCCTGGGGTGGCTTCCATCCCAGCGAGGCCCAATTCCACGCTGCCCCAGCTGTTGTGGATGTCAGTGCCCCAGGCTTCGCGGGCGGCGGCACGGGTAGCCTCTTCCAGCGGTTCCGAGTTGGTGGTGATGAAGCGGGGAGAAATCTTCAGCTTTCCTTCGAGGGCCTGCTCCGCCATCTCGTGGACCAAAGACGCATAGCCAATCAGCCAGTCTGGTTGCCAGGTGTTCAGGCCCGTCACCATCTCATCCAACGCCATGCCGGCCGGGAAGACGCGCACCTCTCGCTCTGGATCTGGCATGGTGGGGAAGAGCAAGCGGCTGGCGTGGACGAGCGAACCCGCGCAAATCACCGCGCTGCGCTTGGGGCCAGTTGGTGGCTGCCGTCTAGCCGCCCGTTCCCAGAGCCGGTGGGTATTGTTGACCGTGGTTTGAAAGGTTTCTTGGTCCCAGAGATACAGGCCGCGGGTGCCTGAGCTGCCGCCCGTGGCGCAGGGGTAGTACTGATCGAGGTAAAAGGGATTTTCGATCGTGCCATCGATCAAGCCTCGCAAGTGGGCGTTCATGTCCGCCAGCTTGAGGCGAGGATCCGTGACCAGCGCATCCCAGTTGGCCATCACGTCCGCCTTGGTCATGGGCGGAATTTTTTCCAGGTCGCTCAGTTCAAGGGAACTGGCTTCGAGGTGGCCGATCCGACCCGCCAAGTAGGGCGACTTCTCCTGTGCGTACGCTACGAGCCGACGCAGACCTTGGGTCTGGTGTTCCAGAACCTGTTCGCGCGACCAATCGAGTCGCGCGATGGCGTCCGGCGTTTGTTGGCGCAGGGCGGCAACACTTTGCTGGTAGAGCTCGTCGAAAGAAGCCATCCCGCCAAGCTACGGCGGATTCGTACCGCCGCAACTTGGTTTCCCAGGCGCAGAGTTAGACCAAGTCGCTGAACTTGGTCGCCGTGGCATTAAACTCGGGTGCCAAGTCGAGAATCTTGACCGGCTGATTGGTCTTGATTGACTCATTGGCCGCAATTCCCACCATGACCGAGGCGGTACCTTGTTCGTGGCCGGCGGAACGACCCCAAGGATCAACCGGAGGATCCCAGAGGAAGATTTGCTCCTGGATTTTAACGTCACCGCCGCCGTGCGATCCTTTGGCAGTTGGGATTTCCAAATATTCACGCGGCGTAAAGTGCTTCGTGAGGATGAGTTCCTTGAAGCCCTTGTCCTTGGCCTGCATCGCCGCAAGTTCCTCTTCGCTTTGATTCAGGATGAGGTGAGAGCCGCCGTAGGCCGCAAATTCCAAGCGCCCGCGATCGCCGTGCATGACCACGCGCCAACCTTCCGTGGGCGAGTAGGCATTCAGCGCGTAGGTCATCGTCATGCCGTTGCGGTATTTTACCAGCACGCTCATGCTGTCCTCGATCGTAATGCCGTCGCGGAAGACGTTGCGGTCGCGCAAGTAGCCGGTCTCGGCTTCCGCGTCGAGATACATCCCAGCGGTGTTCTTGTGGTCGGTCAGGTCCAGGCGATACGGGTCGTGTTTGGAATCGGTTCCCGTGTAGCGGTCGTAGCCGGTGTATTGGTCATCGCCGCGTTTGAGTGCGTTCTCCTTGCCGTAGAAAACCAGACCACCCGTGGCGTACACTTCTTCGGGAATGCTATCCGTCCACCAATTGATCAGGTCAAAATGGTGGGTCGCCTTGTGCACGAGCAGGCCGCCGGACTTGTCCTTCTCGCTGTGCCAGCGGCGGAAGTAGTCCGCGCCGTGGCTGGTGTTGAGCGCATATTCCACCGCCACGTGATGAATGTTGCCGAGTACGCCGGAGGCAATCACCTCACGTACCTTGGTGTTGTCTGGCGCCCAGCGGTAGTTAAAGGCGACGCGTACCTTGTGGCCGGAGTCCTGCACCGCGTTGAGGATGCGGCGGACTTTTTCTGCGTCCGTGGTCATCGGCTTTTCGGTGGTGACGTCGAAGCCGGCGCGCAGGGCGGCGTCGATGTACTTGTCATGCGTGCAGTCCATCGTGCAGATGATGACGTCGTCCGGCTGGGTCTCCTCCAGCATTTTCACGAAGTCGTCCGAGTGGTAGAGCGGTACATCGGGGCAGCCGGTCTCTTCCTTCATCTCTTTGAGGCGCTGCTTGCGGCGCACTTCGGAGATGTCGCAGAGGGCGACTAGCTCGGTAGTTTCATTAAAGTCGCGATAGATGGGGTGGGTAAACGAACCGGAGCGGCCACCGGTGCCGATCAGCGCGATACGTTTTTTCTTCGTCGGGGTCTCAGACATAGCATCTCCAACTTAGAGGAAACGTGAGAGATGTGCGATTGCAGGAGCGCTCAAAAACTATACAATAACGAACATGCAAGAGCCGAGATTGCGCTACCTTAACTACGGAGATCGCCACTATTCGATGCACCAGAGCATACTTGATGTGCGAAGAAACTGGGAGTTTCAAGCCGTGGTGAAAGGCCGAATCGCGCCCCGGCTCCCTGATGGGGTGAGGCCGTATCGTTCCATGACGCTCTGGGTTTTGGCGCCAGACTGCGCGCATGACTGGATGTCGCCGCCGGGGGAATGGTCGCAGATTGTCGTGCTGCATTTTTTTTCGGTGGATGAGGTGCTGGCGCGACGTGTACGCCAACGGGGAGGTGTCATGCCGGTGGACATCACCGAACAAGACGCCGACGAACTGGTGGGCGCTTATCATGAGCTTTTGCCTTTCTACCACCGTCCGCACGAACTGGCCCACCTCCACGTGCGGCAATGGCAGGATCGCCTCACGCTCCTCTCGTTGGAGCGTTCCGGCTACCAAGCCAAAGCTGTGGCGGAGGATCTTGACCAAGAGCGCGTCGAAGCTGCTTTGTACTGGTACGAGCACAACCTCAGCAGTGCGCCTTCGGTCAAAGAAGTGGCCGGTGCGATCGGCGTCTCTGAAGTCCACCTGCGGCGTCTCTTTGCCAAGCAGCGGGGGGAATCGCCCCGGGTGGCCTTTCAACGGCTCTTGCTGCAACAGGCGAGCAAACTTCTGCGTGAAACGGACCTGACGTTGGAGGAAGTTGCGGACCAATGCGGCTACGTGAACGCCAGCTCTTTTTCCCGCGCCTTTAAAGCCGAGACGGGTCAGGCGCCCGGCCAATTCCGTCGCTGACCGCCATTTCCTTGGACCGCGCTGGCATTAGCTTTTATAGTGAGCGGCTTCATGATCGCGCCCCTTGATGCCCCGCTCTCCTCCACCCCGCAATGGGTGGAACAGATTCGTGGGCTCTTTGGCCAAGACGGGGCCTTGGGCTCGGCGCGGAACTTTGAATTTCGCCCCCAGCAACAAGAGATGGCCGCAGCCACGGCGCACGCCTTGGCGAACCGCGAGCACCTCATCGTCGAAGCCCCCACGGGCGTTGGCAAGAGTCTGGCCTATCTCGTTCCGGCCGCCCTGTATGCGCTGAATCAAAATCGTAAGGCAGTTGTTTCCACCCATACGATTAATCTGCAAGAACAGCTTATCCACAAGGACATCCCGCTCACCCGCAAGCTGCTCGGCGAAGACTTCGAGGCCGTTCTGATGAAAGGCCGGCAGAACTACCTCTGCCCGCGTCGGCTCGAGCGCGCCATGGCTTCGGCCAGCGATCTCTTCGTCAAGGGCGAGCAGGCGGAGCTGCAACGGATCTGGGAGTGGAGCCAGGAGACCAAGGACGGCACGCTCTCGGACCTCAAGTCGCCGCCGGGCTGGGCGGTATGGTCCCAGATTTGCAGCGAGCCCCATGTGTGCACGGCGCGGACCTGCGGCACGGATAGCCGGTGCTGCTATCAACAGATGCGCAAACGGGTCGAGACGGCCAAGCTTGTCGTTGTCAACCACTCGCTCTTCTTCACTTACCTCCAGGAGGTGGACGAAGAGCACACCGCCGAGGATGGTTATCTTTTCGCCAACGACTTTGTTGTCCTCGACGAGGCTCACACCTTGGAGAATATCGCCGCCCGGCATCTCGGCTTGGATATCTCCGAATTCGGGGTGCGGCGCTTGCTGCACCGGCTCTTCAACCCCAAAAGTAAGAAGGGCCTGCTCGCCACGATGCGGGAGGGCGATGCCGTGCAAGCTTGCCGGCGGGCGTTGGAAGCCACCGAACTTTTCTTTGGGGCGCTGGAAAACACCTTGGCCTTTGGCAAGCAGCGGGAGGTTCGGCTGATGCGGACTGACATCGTGGAGAACACGGTGGCTGCGCCGCTCGCGCGACTGGAATCCCACGTCCGCGATCTGGCCGCCGATGCCCGCGATGAGGTGATCAAAGCCGAACTGGCTGACAGTGCCCGCCGCCTCGCGTTGCTCGGAAACGGTGTGGCCGAAGTCTTGCGGCTGGAGCGTGACGACCACGTCTACTGGGTGGAGAAGACCTTCCGCTCGCGCCGGCCCGAGCTGCAGATTCTCAGCGCGCCGGTCGAGGTGGCGCCTTACCTCCGGCGCTTGCTCTTCCGCCCCCAGCACACCTGCGTGCTGACCAGTGCAACGCTCTCAGTCGGGCAAGGGGTGCAGTACTTCCAGCAACGCCTGGGTGGCGAGGTGGCCGAGACCTTGCAGGTGGACTCGCCCTTTGATCTCGACCGCCAGATGCGGGTCTACATCCCGCGCACCATGCCGCTGCCGAGCGATCGCGCCCGCTACGACGAGGCCCTGGCCGCTTGGATTCGCCACTTCGTGGGGATGAGCAACGGCGGTGCCTTCGTCCTCTTTACCAGTTACGTGAGCATGAAGACGATTGGCGAGAAGCTGGCCCCGCACTTCGAGCGCGAAGGTCTCCCGTTCTTTCAGCAAGGGGGCGATCAGCCGCGCTCCCACTTGCTGGAAGAATTCAAGCGGACGCCCAACTCGGTGCTCTTCGGCACGGACAGCTTTTGGCAGGGCGTGGATGTTCCGGGCGAGGCGCTGCGCAACGTGATCATCACGCGCTTGCCCTTCGCCGTGCCGGACCACCCGCTCACCGCTGCCAAGCTC
This sequence comes from uncultured bacterium, assembly GCA_963922355.1. Classification (GTDB taxonomy): domain Bacteria; phylum Verrucomicrobiota; class Verrucomicrobiia; order Methylacidiphilales; family UBA1321; genus CAWUJC01. The sequence goes on from CAWUJC010000075.1 coordinate 5,943, forward strand.
GAGCACATCGAGCGCCAAGGCGGCAACGCTTTCCGCGATTACTCCGTGCCGGAAGCGATTCTGAAGTTCCGCCAGGGCGTCGGCCGCCTCATCCGTACCAAGCAGGACAAAGGGATGGTCTGCATCCTCGATAACCGCGTTCTGACGAAAAACTACGGTAAGTCGTTCCTCGGTATCCTGCCCGATTGCCCGCGCGAGATTGTCGACCAGCCGGAGTGATCCTGATGACCCGTCGCCGCCTGATCGCTGGTCTTTGTTTGGGTGACGGTGATAGTACCGAAACGGCCTAAAACTTAACTCGTTAAGCTGTTCCGGCCTTGAACGGGATCAGAGAAAAGAGAAAATGTTTTCTCATGTCGGCTTCACACGCATTAGGGATGGCTCAGGAGAGCTATGATTCGGAGAAAGGGTTGTGGCTCTTACCTGCGCCGGGGCACACCCAGCCGGTGTCGGAGTTACCCGCCGTGCATTCTGGGACGGTGAGCGCCAGCCGCCTGCTGGGCATTGCGCAGGATGGGGGCTGGGCAGACTTCCCGGCCACGGACGTTCTTCAGGCTTTGGCACAGTTACAAGTGCGCGAGGCGGACTCGCCGCTCTATGGCTGCTTCCGTTGGTTTGCCGAAGAGACGGAGCCGATCGACACCAACGCGGCCTTCTTCATTGGGCTCAACATGCTGGTGTTGAAGAAAGCCTACGCGGACGAACTGGACGCCCACCAGCACGCTCTGGTGGACGAGATGCTGGAGCCGCTGGTCCCGTGGTTTGAGGGCGAAGCCGAGGAGGGGAAGGTGCACTATCCCAATAAGTACCTCGGCGACTTGGTTTGCCTTTGGCTGGTGTTTGAGGCGACCGGACGCGACACCGCGCCCCTCGTTCCGGTGCTGGAACGCGCGGGTGTTTATTGGCGCGACGAGGCTTGGGGGTGGGGTGAACACCTGAGTGACAGTTATGCGTCGGTTATCCTGGATGAGCTGACCTGCTTGCTGCTTTTGGCGGATCAACTGCCGGCGGCTTTGCGCAAGCTCTACACAGAGTTACACCGCGGGCTGATGGCGTTGGAGGACGGCTTTGTGGGCGGCCCTCGAGTGCCGACGGTTCGCAGCTACGCGCTCCATGGTCGCCTGCCGCGCGAGACCTTCCGCCAGAAGGTGGTCAATCGCGAGTTGCATTACGATACGCCGCAGCATCGGCCCAAGTATCTCCTCTCCTTTGGCCAGGTTTATCTCCAAAACGGTTGGGCAGACTTGGCGGGCGAGCCAGGACCGGAGAGCCAGCAACTCGACGTGCCCTGCTACGGCGGTGCGGTTGGCCGGATGGTCAACGATGGGACGCTTCGCTTCGGGGCGCTAAGTCGTTTTCCCTTCATGCCCAACGCTGATCAGCAGATGTGGGGCATGTCGTGGCAGAGCATGCCGCTGGCGCTCGCCCACACGGGTGGGGACTGGGGTTTTTGGCGTTGGGGAGCCGAGGAAGGCGGCCGTGCGCGCTTCCACCCGGCGGAAGATCACGCGGATGGTTACTTGAGCAACGCGCTGTCGGAGCAAGTTGCCCCGTGCCTCGTCGGACAGACGCACAGCGTGCGGAGTGGGTCGTCTTTTCTGGCCTTACGGCGGATGCCGGGGATCAGTCGGGCTTGGCCGTGGTGCTCGGATGCCTTTTGCCTGTACGACTTTTCCGGCGAGGTCAGCGCAACAGAAACGCTCCCGGGTGGCTGGCATCATCTCCGCTTAGCTTGGCCGGAGGGCCGTCGCCTCACGCTCTACTTCCATGGGATGGGCAATGTGGTGGCGCCGGTCCTGACGCAGGAGGGCCAGATGCTCAAGTGGGAGGTCCGCTGGAGCAAGGACACGATGGCCGATCTTTCGCGCCTGGGTTCGCTCTGGGCGATTAGCTTGGAGCCAGGTGACGTGCCGCCGCCCGTCTTGGAGCAGGAGACCGGGTTCTATCTCTATCCGTCCTTCCTTCCGGGCGAGCAAGTCTGGCGGTTGGAGTGGAGTCCGTTTGCCGACACATACCGTTGCGCGTTGGGCGAGGACAATCCCCTGCAGGCGCTGGAGTAGCCGCAGGGCCGGGCGGGTTCGGCTACCTTAATTGGTTGCCGCGGGAGCTTGGCCAGTTTCCGCCTTCAGCTTTTGCGTGAGATCTTTGATCCACGCGTCGTACTTGGCGTGGCCGGGGTACTCTTCCAGAATGCTGACCATGTTGTTGTAGGCTTTACCCTTTTGGCCCAGGACGAGCATATCCTGCGACCAACGCCAGAGAAGCTGGGGTTTCTGCA
>CAWUJC010000076.1:0-8220 GCA_963922355.1 uncultured bacterium
GAACGCCGTTGGAAAAAGGCGAACTCTATTGGCTCATTCTTGGCATCCCGAAAAACCGCACGGGGTTCCTCAACCTTCCCGCCCCACAAAGCCGCGCGCTCCTTCGTCGGCTTCTCGCGCTCAAGAAAAGCGGGCGTCACTTTCGCGGCACGTGGAAAATGAAGGACCTGCTCGATGCCGTCCTCACACATCATGACTCCAAGCCCGATCCCCTCCTTTCCTTTCACCTGGCCAACCGGGTCGGCGCGTTTCTCTTGGAGGTACTCCATGCCGCCGAGAAAAACCCTGCGCGTCAGGCTCCCGCGGCCTTGGAACCGGCGCTGCGCCACATTCGCGAGAACCTGTCCGAGCCGCTTCGCGTCCCGGAACTTGCCGCGATGACCGGCCTCTCCATCCCACGCTTCAAAGCCCGCTTCAAGCTGGAAACCGGCGTTCCACCCGGTGAATACGTCCTCCGCGCCAAAGTGGAGGAAGCGCGGCGGCGGCTCCAGGCCAAACGCCACAGCGTCACCCGCATTGCCTACGATCTAGGCTTCTCCAGCTCGCAGTATTTCGCCACCGTCTACAAGCGCTTTACACGCGAGCAACCCAGCCAGACCCGCGGCGAGTAAGACGCCCCTCCCCACCCGAAAACGCAACGGGGGACTGACGTACTCGCCAGCCCCCCGCAAGAGATTCTTGGTCAGAAGGTTTTCTTAACCTTGGCTTAGAGCAAGCTCTTCGCCACTTCGTAAACGTGCTCGGTCGTGATGCCGTATTGCTTGGCGATCGTACCCGCGGGAGCGCTCGCCCCGTACATGTCGACCACGCCAACGAACTGGCCCTTGGCACCAAGATAGCGGTCCCAACCAAGTTCGCTGCCAGCTTCCACGCCAACGCGCTTTTTCACGTCCTTCGGGAGCACGCTTTCCTTGTACTCGTCGCTCTGAGCTTCGAAGCGGCTCCAGCACGGCAGGCTGACGACACGCACCTTGGCGCCCTTTTCTTCCGCCAGCTGCTTACCAGCTTCGTAAGCAAGGTGGAGTTCGGACCCCGTACCGATCAGGATGATGTCCGGCTCCTTGCCCGGCTTGCTTTCCCAAAGGACGTAACCACCCTTGAGAGCCTCGCTGGCCGGGGCGCAGTCGCCTTCGCCACGGGGGAGAGTCGGCACGTTCTGGCGGGTCAGCGCCAGGACGGTCGGCTTGTCCGTGTTTTCCAAAGCGGCCAAATAAGCATAGGAAACTTCGTTGGCGTCACCCGGGCGGAAATGGTCGAGATTTGGCACGCAGCGCAGCGTGGCGTGATGCTCGACCGGCTCGTGGCTCGGGCCGTCTTCGCCGACAAAGATGGAATCGTGCGTGAAGACGAAGACCGACTGCAGCTTGCTGATCGCCGCAATACGGACCGGCGGGCGCATGTAGTCGAGGAAGACGAAGAAGGTCGAGCCAAACGGAATCAAGCCACCGTAGTAAGCTAGGCCGTTGACGATGGCGCCCATGCCGTGCTCGCGAATACCAAAGTGCATATTGCGGCCCGCAAAGCCCTCGGCCACGCCTTCCTTCTGGTAGCTGCCGTACGGCTTGATCCAGGTCTTGGTGGACGGGGCGAGGTCGGCAGAACCGCCGAGAAAGTTCGGCACGTGTTCGAAGATGGCTTCGAGCACCTTGCCGCCCGAAGCACGGGTGGCCATGCCTTTTTCGTCGGCTTCGAAGACCGGAAGGTGGGGCATTAGCTCTTCGGTGGCGACGCCGCTCTGGAACTTGTCCCAAAGGAGCTTTTTGTCCGGATTGGAAGCGGCCCAAGCCTTGAAAGTTTCGTTCCACTTGTCCTCCTCTTCCTGCCACTTGGGCTGGAGGCTGGTGAAGTAATCCTTCACGCGATCCGGGACGAGGAAGTCCGCATCTTCCGGCCAACCGAGGTTCTTTTTGGTGGCTTTGACTTCTTCTTCGCCAAAGGCATCGGAGTGGGCTTTCGGGGTACCCTGGCGACCCGGGGAGCCCTTACCAATGATGGTCTTGGCGATGATGATCGTGGGCTTGCCCTTGATGTTCTGGGCTTCGGTCAAGGCCGCTTCGCACTCTTCCAGGTTGTTGCCGTCGATCTCGATCACGTGCCAGTGGTAACCGCGGAAGCGGGTCGGCACGTCGTCGGAGTAGCTCAGGCTGGTCATGCCTTCAATGGTGACGTGGTTGTCGTCGTAGAACCAAATGAGGTTGTCGAGCCCCAGGTGGCCCGCCAGACCGGCCGCCTCGTGGCTGATGCCTTCCTGCAAGTCACCGTCGGAAACGATGGCGTAAGTCTTGTTGTCGCAAATGGTGTGCTCCGGCGTGTTGAAGGTCGCGGCGTAGAATTTCTGCGCCATGGCCAAGCCGACGGAGTTGCCGGTACCCTGGCCGAGCGGGCCGGTGGTGACTTCGACGCCGTCCGTCTCGTGACTTTCCGGGTGCCCCGGGGTAACGCTGCCCCACTGGCGGAACTGCTTCACCTGCTCAAGGGTCATCTGCTCGAAGCCAGTCAGGTGGAGCAGCGAGTAAATCAGCATAGAGCCGTGACCGGCGCTCAGCACAAAACGGTCGCGATTCATCCAATTCGGATTTTTCGGATTGAACCGCATGAACTTCGTCCAGAGCACGAAGGAGTAGTCCGCGCAGCCCATGGGCAAGCCGGGGTGGCCGCTGTTGGCTTTCTGAACCGCATCAATGGTCAGAGTCTTAATCGTATCGGTGACGAGCTTCTCAATGGGCTCCGTAGCGAATGAGGGCGGTTGTTGCGTCATATACCCCACCCCTAGCAGGAAATCCCCGCCTGTCTAGTACCTGAAGAAATTGTTTCCGTTTTGTTACAGCGAGCGTGACGCTGGCCCTGCCTAGCTATCAACGAGCCCCTATAAGGTGGAGGCGACGGGGATCGAGCCGCCTTAGCCTAGAGGCTGTCCGAAAATTCCCACGCGGCTCGCGTTGTGAGAGTTTTTGCGTTGTGGCTAGGAGAGAGGAAGGAGAAGGTATCAACTATACCTTTGACTGACGAACAACACCGCCACAACGCAAAAATGCCACAACCTCTTCGAGGCCAGTGCCTTTTGGCCGCTGGGCGGTGCTGGTGCACGGCAGCCCTTGCCGGGGTTAGTTATAGCTGCCCTCTGCTAGGAGTCGTTGCGCCTAGCCTTGCGGCCAAAATCCTACTGGCGTGGGCACGCGTGAATTTTCGGACAGCCTCTACGAAAGCGAACCATCCAGGTTCTGGCCAAAGCCAATCACATTGCCGTCTGGGTCCTGGACGCCGAATTCCCGGCAGCCGTAGGGCTGATCTACCAAGCCATAAGCTATGGGAGCCTGGCTCTTCTTGTACTCTTTGTAGAGGCCATCAACGTTATCGACAAAGAGATACAGGTTCCACAAGTTGCGGTTCACCCGGTGGTAGGGAATGATCAACTCAGGATCAGGAGCCTGGGAAAGAAAGACATGCTGGCCCTCGCGCGCACAGATGCAAAAATCCGGCGGATCGCCCCAGAAGCTGCCCTCGCTAAAGCCCAGCTTCTCATGCCAAAACTTTGCCGCTTCGACCACATTGCTCACTAAGAGAACCGAGGCTTGGTCAACGAGCTTTGCGTGCTTTTTTGCTCCCATACAACTTACCGGCTTATGTTACTTTTGGGTGACATTCGCCAATAAGCAAGCACGTAGGGTGCCGAGACAACGGGGAATCCCCGGAAACTCTAACTTTAACCCTTTGCCGGCAGGCACTGGTCGAGGCAATTGAGGAGGTGCGCGATGCTTTCCTCGGTCTCGTCGCCCATGTTGGAGAGGCGGAAGGTCTTCCCCTTGAGTTTGCCGTAACCACCGTCGAGCACCAGGTTGTGCTCGGCCCGCATTTGCTTCTGCAAGGCCGCCACGTCAATCTCCAGATTGTTGCTCAGGCAGGTGAGCGAAACGGATTCGTAGCCCGCTACTGGGAAGAGTTCAAAGCCCCGGTCTTTGGCCCAGGTATGGACCATGGCGTTGGTCTGGCGATGACGGGCGTAGCGGTTGTCCAGCCCTTCGTCGAGCATCTCTTCCAACTTGTGGTCGAGCGCGTAAAAGTGAGAAATGGACGGCGTCGTCGGCGTCATGCTCTTCTCGCCGTTCTTGCGGAACTCCAACAGATCGAAGTAATAGCCGCGATCACTGATGGTGGCAGCTTTCTCGAACGCTTTCTCGCTGGCGGTGAAGACACAAGCGCCGGAAGGTAATGCCAGCGCCTTTTGCGTCCCGGCCAGGAGCAAATCAATGCCCAGTTCCTCCGGCTTGATCGGCACCACCGTAAAGGAAGAAACGCAGTCCACGATCAACATGACATCCGGATACTTCGCGACTACGGCCGCAATCTCTTCCAGCGGATTCATCACGCCGGTGGAGGTTTCGTTGTGGATGACCGTGACAGCGTCAAACTCGCCCGTCGCGAGGTACTCGTCGATCTTCTCCGGCAGGATCGGCTGGCCCCACTCGACCTGATACGCCTCGGCGGCTTTGCCGTTTTTCTTGGAGACGTCGAACCACTTGTCCGAGAAGGCGCCGCTCATGCAGTTGAGCACTTTCTTGGCAACCAGATTACGCACCGCGCCTTCCATCATGCCCCAGGCGGAGCTGGTGCTGACGTAGCAAGGCTGCGTCGTCTGGAAAACGGCCTGCAGCTTGGGCTGGACGCTGGCGAAGAGGGCCTGGAAGTCCTTGCTGCGGTGGCCCACCATGGGCTTGGCAAACGCGGACATGGTTTCCGGCGAAACTTCCACCGGACCGGGGATGAACAACTTGGAATGGTCGGGCATAAACAGGGCCTAGCGATCTTCCAGCGGCACGTAAGTACGGCCCACCTTGTGGCCGACGTAATCCTGCATCGGGCGGAAGAGACGATTGTCAGAAAGCTGCTCGAGCACGTGGGCGGTCCAGCCGGCGCTCCGAGCAATGGCAAAAATCGGGGTAAACAGGTCGGTCGGGATGCCGAGGCTGTAGTAAACCGTCGCGCTGTAGAAATCGACGTTGGCGTTGAGGCCCTTGCGCTCCTTCATGATGTCCGCAATACGCTCGCTCATGCGAACCCACTTTTCCTCGCCCAGTTCTTGGGTGAGGTGGACGGCCATTTCCTTCAGATGCGGGGCACGGGGATCGAGCACCTTGTAGACACGGTGGCCAATGCCCATGATCTTCTGCTTCTGCGCCAGCTTGTCTTCAATGTAGGCGTCGACTTTTTCCAAGTCGCCGATTTCCTGGAGCATCTTGATCACGCCTTCGTTGGCGCCGCCGTGGAGGGGCCCCTTCAGGGCGCCGATCGCCGCGGTGATGGCGGAGTACATGTCCGTCAGCGTGGAAACCACGACACGGGAGGTAAAGGTGGAAGCGTTGAAACCGTGGTCGGCATGGAGAACGTAGGCCACGTCGAGCGTCTTCGTCGCATTCGGTCCTGGCTCCTTACCGGTGATGAGGTAAAGGAAATGGGCGGCTTCGTCCAGGTCCTTGCGGATGGGCGGCAGATCCTGCCCCTGGCGAGCACGATGGTAATACCCCACAATCACGCCGACCTTCGCCACAATCGAGATGGCGCGCTCGCGGTTGATGTCGAGCGGGCTTTCGCCAATCTCACCCGTGTCATAAAGACCGAGCATGGAGATGGCGGTGCGCATCACGTCGATCGGCGCGGCATCTTTCGGAGCGTTCTTCAGGAATTCGACCACGCCCTCAGGCAAGTCACGTAGCTCGCGCAGGTGCTTCTTGAGTTCGGCGAGTTGTTCTTTGTTCGGGAGTTTGTCGTGATAAAGGAGGTAGATAATTTCCTCGTAGCTCGCCTTGCCGGCCAATTCGTTAATGTCGTAGCCGCAGTAAATCAGGACGCCGTCCTGGCCTCGCACGTCGCTCAGCCGCGTTTCGGCGGCCACAATTCCTTCTAATCCTCGAGCGGTCACCGCCATCGTCTTGTCTCCCTTGCGTTAAGTTATCTTGTTTTGAAAGCTATCTCAATAAAGCCTAACTTGGCTTCTTGTAAATGCTGGCCAGGGTTTCCCCCATTTCTGCTGGCGTGGCGGACACGGCAATACCCGCATCCTTGAGCGCGGCAATCTTGCTCGCAGCATCGCCTTTCCCGCCAGAAACAATCGCCCCGGCGTGGCCCATCCGACGTCCCGGAGGCGCCGTCGTCCCCGCGATAAAGGCGGCGACCGGCTTCTTGACGTGCTCTTTGATGTAAGCGGCGGCTTCTTCTTCTGCCGTTCCGCCGATTTCACCGATCATGATGATCGCTTCGGTGTCCGGGTCTTCGTTAAAGAGGCGAACGGCGTCGGTCTGGCTGGTGCCGTTGATCGGGTCGCCACCAATCCCAATACAAGTGCTCTGGCCATAGCCCCGGCTGGAGAGTTGCCAGACGGCTTCGTACGTGAGGGTGCCGGAGCGGCTCACCACGCCGACCGTGCCTGGCTGGTGGATGTAGCCCGGCATGATGCCAATTTTGCACTGCCCGGGGGTGATGATGCCGGGGCAGTTCGGACCAATTAGGCGCGATTCGTAGTTCTGCATGTAGCGGCGCACCCGCATCATGTCCAAAACCGGAATACCTTCGGTAATGCAGATGACCAGCTCGATGCCAGAATCCACGGCTTCGAGAATCGAGTCGGCCGCAAACGGAGGCGGCACGAAAATCATCGTGGCGTTACAGCCGGTCTCATCCCGAGCTTCCTGCACGGTGTCAAAGACCGGCACCTTGCCTTCAAACTTCTCGCCGCCGCGCCCGGGCGTCACGCCAGCCACAGTATTGGTGCCATAGTCCATGCAGGCTTTGGCGTGAAAGCTGCCGGATTTACCGGTGATGCCCTGCACGAGCAGGCGGGTGTCATTTCCAACTAAGACGGACATAAAGCGAGTAAAGGTAAGTGTTAGGCGTTGCCAGTTTCGGTGAGGTTAAGTTGTAGGTAAGATCGTATCCGGTTGTGTAAAATGGCGATGGGGTGAGTGAGGAAAGCTTTAGGCGCCCGCCGCCACCTTCACCACTTTTTGGGCGGCGTCGGCCAGGTCATCCGCAGTGATGAGTTCCACGTCGCTGCTTTCCAAAAGCTTCTTCCCGGCTTCCACGTTGGTGCCCTCCAGGCGGACCACCAGCGGGACTTTCAAGCCCACCGCCTTGGTCGCCGCGATGATCCCCGTCGCGATGGTGTCGCATTTCATGATCCCGCCAAAGATGTTCACCAAAATGGCTTTCACGTTCGGGTCGTCGGTCAAAATCTTAAAGGCTTCCGTGACCTGCTGCTCATTCGCGCCGCCGCCCACGTCGAGGAAGTTGGCCGGGCTACCGCCGTAATGTTGGATGATGTCCATCGTCGCCATGGCCAAACCAGCGCCGTTCACCAGGCAAGCAATGTTGCCGTCCAGGCCAATGTAGCTGAGGTCCGATTCGCTGGCCCGCACTTCGCGAGGATCTTCCTCGGTCGTGTCGCGCATTTCCATGATGTTGGGATGGCGGTACAGGGCGTTGTCGTCGAAGTTAATTTTGGCGTCGAGCGCCATCACCTTGCCGGTTTCCGTTTCCACCAGCGGGTTGATTTCCACCATCGAGCAGTCGCTGCCGATGAAGAGATTGTAGAGACCGTGGAAAAGCTTGGAAGCGGGGCGAAGCTGATCCGGCTCAAAGCCCAGCGCGTGGGCTAACTTGCGGCACTGATAGGGCTGGAGGCCAAAGCCGGGGTGAATAAACTCTTTGATGATGGCGTCCGGATTTTCTTCCGCCACCTCTTCGATGTTCACGCCACCTTCTTTGCTGGCAATGATCAGCGGCATGCCCGTGTCGCGGTCGAGCAAGACGGCAAAGTAGAGCTCGCGCTTGATCTTCACGCTCTGCGCGACCAGCACTTGGTTCACCACGCGACCTTCTTCCCCGGTCTGCTTGGTCACCAGCGTTTCGCCCAACATACTTGTGGCGTATTCCTTGATCTTGGCCGGGCTATCCGCCAAATGCACCCCGCCTTCAAAGCCGTTTGTAAAGGTACCTTTGCCACGCCCACCGGCATGGATTTGCGCCTTGATCACCAAGTCATTGGTATCGAGCGAGGCCGCGACCTGCCCAGCTTCGGCCGGCGTGCTCGCCACTTTGCCTCCGGGTGTGGCCACGCCAAATTTTTCCAGCAGTTCCTTGGCCTGATACTCGTGAATATTCATAGTGTGCGAAAGTTGTGAGGGAAACAAGCGCCTGGGGCCGGAGCCGCAGGGGCGGGACAGGCAA
>CAWUJC010000077.1:0-8214 GCA_963922355.1 uncultured bacterium
GAGCGCCCAGAGGCGGCGTTGCGGGTAGCGGCGGCGGAGGCCCTCCAGGCACTGCTTGATCGCGGTGGGGTGGTGGCCAAAGTCGTCGATGATCGTCACGCCGTTGACCTCGCCGCGCACTTCCTGCCGGCGTTTGATCCCCTGGAAGTTGGCCAGCGCTTCGGCGATTTTCTCCATCGGGATTTGGTAGAAATGCCCGGCGGCGATAGCCATGGCGGCGTTGCGAAGGTTAAACTCGCCGCTCATCGGCAGCTCGAAGGGGTGAGAAAAGACGCGGAAGTGCTGGTGATCGCCCACTTGCTGTACATCTTCAATCCGGACGGCGGCATTCTCAGAGAGGCCGACTTCCAGGATCGGCGCTTGCGCTTCTTCCAGCACGTCGAGCGCGTTGGGGTCGTCGGCGTTGACCAGGATCATCCCATTTTGGGGGACGATGCGGACGAGCTGGCGGAAGGAGTTCTTAATCGCGTCCAGGTCAGCGTAGATGTCGGCGTGGTCGAACTCGATGTTGTTAATCACCACCAGTTCGGGCAGGTAATGGACAAATTTGCTGCGCTTGTCGAAGTAGGCGGTGTCGTACTCGTCGCCTTCCAGAATCCAGTAAGGGCCGTCCTGCTTGCGGCAGCCTTTCCCCAGATTGTGGGGGATGCCGCCAATGAAGTAGCTGGGGTCGAGCCCGGCATTCTGGAAGACCCAAGCCAGCATGCTGGTCGTCGTGGTCTTGCCGTGCGTGCCGCTCACGATCAAGTTATGCGTCCCGCGGAGGAAGTGGTGCTTGAGCACCTCGGGGAGGGAAAGGCAGTAGCGCTTGGCGTTGAGCGCGGCTTCCAACTCGGGGTTGCCGCGGCGGATCGCGTTGCCGACGACGAGGATGCAGTCGCCGTCCGGGAGGTTTTCGGGCTTAAAGCCGTTCTGAATGGCGATGCCCTGGTCTTCCAGGAAGGTGGACATCGGCGGGTAAACGTTTTCGTCCGAGCCGGTGACCTGGTGGCCCTGGTCTTTGAGCATGGCGGCGACGGAGCCCATGGCGGTGCCGCAGATACCGAGAAAATGGAAGTGGGTAGGCTGATCAGTCACGGACCTAGCAATCGTCAGCTTTTCGTCCCGGGTTCATCCCGCGGACCGCAAGCTCGGGTTCGTTATTGGTGGGCGATAGTATCTCCAACGCGCACGGGGTCAATCTTTCGTGGTTCAGTTGGAGCGCTAAAGCCGCCAAAGCGCTTACGCCACGTCCTGCAGCTGCTTAGGCTCAAGGGTGGGAAACTGGAAGGATTTTTCCCAATGGTTGAGTACTTTGCCCAAACCGCTGGAAAGAAGATTAAAGCGCCAGCGGATGGATTGGACCAGATAGGGGTTAAAGCTGTAGAAGCCGACGAATTTCTTCGAAGGGAATTTTTGCGCCCGATTGACCTGACGGCAGAGGAGCATGGCGCGGCAGTCCGGGCTATCGTAAAGGACCAGCCAATATTTCTTCACCTTAGGGTCGTCGGCAAAGACGAAGTCAATGCTGGGGCAATCCTCCGGCGGATCGCCGGCTCCCCAGACGCGGACGTCATCCAGCACTTCCGCCAGCTTGAGGTAGCGCTCCTTCTGAGGGGCGAAGTTTTTGAAGTCTTGGAAGGTGGAGATAAATTCGCCGCCGCCGTTGGCCAGAGCCAAATCTTCAATCGCGTGGCTGATGCCGAGCATGACCTGGGTGTCCATGAGGTGGTGGACGTCGGAGTCCGGGACATAGACCGCATCGCCCAGCGTGGCAGCCGTTTCTTTGCGGTTCCGGTGGACCCGCACGGCGCCCTTATGTTCGCTGTACAGCTCCTGATAATTCTTCAGGTGCTGCTGGAACTTGCGGCTGGCGGCCTTTTCGCAAGGCGTCACCGCTTCCATGGCTGGGGAGTCTTTCGTGCTCAAGCTTGTTTAAGTAACGTGAAATTCGGTTCGCAGCAACCCACTTTTTTTGCCAGAACGGTGGGAGAGGGACTCTCTCAGATATGCCGACCAACCATTTTTACAACGACTTTGACGGCGAACCGCTCGTGGAAGGGCAAAAAGCTCGCCGTCGAGGACCGGATCGCAGCGATTTTCAGCTCGACCGCGATCGCATTATTTTTAGCACCGCTTTCCGCCGTTTGCAGAATAAGACCCAGGTTTTTCAGGCCGGGGAGTACGACTTTTACCGCACCCGGCTGACGCACAGCTTGGAGGTGGGAACGATCGCCAAAAGCATCTGCCAACATCTGTTGGCCACCTCGGACGCCCTGCATGATGAGTTTCACCTCGATCTGGATTTGGTGGAGGCCATCTCTCTGGCGCACGATCTGGGCCACCCGCCCTTCGGTCATGCCGGGGAGCGCGTCTTGCACGAGGCGATGGAGGATTACGGCGGCTTTGAGGGGAACGCCCAAAGTTTGCGCATCCTCACGCGCATCATCTTTGACCAAAAGGACGGGCGCTTTGGCATGGCCCCGACCCGTGCCTTGCTGGATGGTATCCTCAAGTACAAGCGGCTTTTCTGTCAGCGCGTGGGCAAGGACGGAAAGAAAGACAACAACCACTTTATTTACGATGATCAGGCCGAGTACCTGGAGTTTTGCTTCGGGACTTCCGATGTCGCCGCCCACTTGCCGGAGGAGATGGCTCCTAACGACTTCAAGAGCCTGGAATGCCAGATCATGGATGCGGCAGATGATATCGCCTACTCCAGCTTTGATATTGTCGATTCGATCAAGGCCCGCTTCCTCACCGCTCGAGAGGTAACGGAGTGCATGGAGCGGGGCTACATCGGTCGCCCTGGAAATGAGGCCGATCAACTTCCACTCGGCGAGGCGGACTTAGCGCAATTGGAGAAGCTCCGCGGCCACATCATCGACGGCTACTATGACGCCTCGCTCAACAAGAACATCGGACGGCTCATCCAGAGCTGCTCCTTGCGCGAGCGCGATAACTTCATGGCCGAGCGGTCCAATCGTTATCGCTACGAGCTGGTCATCCCAGAGGAGCTAAAGCGGGAGATGAAGGTGATGAAGCGCTTGGCCCGTACCTATGTGTTTCAATCTCCGCTCCTGCACCAAATGGAGTACAAAGGCGGTACGATTTTGCGGGGGATTTTTGAGGCGCTGGAGAAAAATTATCTCGCCCCCTTGGAGGGCAAGGGCGGCGCTTCGCTCGTCTTGGTTACGGAACAAGCCCACGGCGTTATTCTTTCTGAAAGCGAGCTACCCCGGCGTGCACGCATTATCTGCGATTACCTGGCCGGGATGACGGACGCCTACGCCGTGCGCCAGTATAAGCGCCTGTACCATCCAGACTACGGTTCGATTAGCGAGATTTTGTAAAGGGTGGCGCCTCTCGACGGCTGAAAGTGGCCATTTTTTGCCAATCAGGGTTGGCTGATTGTGGCCATTCCAGGGCGGACGAAGAGGAATTCTGCGTCTGGTCGGCCAGAATTGCCGCGCTGGCATGCCGCTTGCTTCCTTTGCCGTCATGCTTGTGACGACTTGGCTCCTGCCCACGCCTGCGCTCGGTCGCATCAAGCTGCAAATTGCTGGAATCCAGCAGGTTGCTGACAATTTCGCCGTTCGCATCACTGCGGCGGCGGCACGCTTGGCCCTCGGCAACGAGGGCAATCCTTTCCTGCACCTGACCCCAAGACAGGTAACAGAAGGACGAAACGCACAACCCCGAAGGAGGTGACGACCACTAGCCACGAACTAACGATCTGCTCAATATCCCCCGCGGTGGCAGCCCAATGACGGGCACCAAACCAAAACCAAAAATCAAAATCAGCCGCTGACGGGATCCGACTACTTTAGGAGGAAACTAACTTTAACAAGGAGATTTCTTGTGATCTACAAAATGAAAAATCTGCTGACGTCCAAGCTTGGGACCATGCTGGCCGTGGCCGCCGTAGGCAGCCTGTTTGCCGCTTCTGGCGCCCACGCCGAAGATATTACTATTGTGACGGAGCCGGAAGGTTCCATCTCGACCGCGATGTTCACGGTCAACAACCTCTGGATCTGCATCGCTGCGGCTCTGGTGTTTATCATGCACCTTGGCTTCGCGACGCTGGAAGCTGGCCTCACTCAGGCCAAGAACACGGTTAACATCCTGTTCAAGAACTCGGTCATTCCTGGCTTGGGTATCATCACCTACGCCATGCTTGGCTTTAACCTGATGTATCCGGCTGACTGGATTATCCCGGGTGTTCTTGGTAGCTTGGCCCCCGCCGCTTGGGGACTGGCCACCGACGAAGCCGGCCTGACCGCCGCCTACAACGTGGGTTACACCTACTGGGGTGACTTCATCTTCCAGGCGATGTTCGCTGCCACGGCCGCGACGATCGTCTCCGGTTGTGTCGCCGAGCGCATCAAGCTTCACAGCTTCCTGATCTTCAGCTTCATCTTCCTGCTGATTGCCTACCCGATCACCGGTTCCTGGCAGTGGGGCGGTGGCTGGCTGTCCGAAATGGGCTTCTATGACTTCGCTGGTTCCTCCATCGTGCACGGTGTGGGTGGCTTCGCGGGTCTCGCTGGCGCTCTGATCCTCGGACCGCGCCTCGGCAAGTTCAAGAACGGCAAGGTTCACCCGATCCTCGGCCACAGCATGCCTCTCGCCACCATCGGCGTGTTCTTGCTCTGGTTCGGTTGGTTCGGCTTCAACGGCGGCTCCGTGCTGTCGGCTGATCCTGGCCCCGTTTCCTTGGTCTTCACCACGACGGCTCTGGCCGCTTCCGCTGGTGCCGTTGGCGCCATGCTGACGAGCTGGATCGCCCTCAAGAAGCCTGATCTTTCCATGGTGCTCAACGGCATCCTGGCTGGTCTGGTGTCCATCACCGCTGGTCCGGACGTGATTGCTCCGTTCTGGGCCGTGATCTGCGGCTTCATCGGCGGTATCATCGTGGTCTTCTCCGTCATCTTCTTTGACGCGATCAAGATCGATGATCCGGTCGGTGCGGTTTCCGTGCACGGCGTGTGCGGCATCTGGGGCACTGTGGCCGTGGGTATCTGGGGCGGCGCCAACTTCGGCGTTCAGCTTCTGGGCACCCTCTCCATGTGCGCCTTCAGCTTCATCTTCGCCCTGATCCTGTTCCTGATCGTGAAGGCCATCTTCGGTCTGCGCGTTTCCGAGGAAGAGGAAGTGGGTGGCCTCGACCTTGGCGAGCATGGCCAGGAAGCCTATCCGGACTTCCAGGCTGCCGTGAAGGGCTAAGCCTCTGGAGCACTAGCCGGAGGTCCTGGCTGCAGAAGCCGCCTCCGGCCCTCTTTGCGCGGGCGGAATTCCCGCAACGGTCCCCAACCGAACGGGGAGCGGAAAGGGATTCCGCCGTGGGAGTTTCGCCCGCGCTATCAGTTGCCAAAAAACGGTCGTCTTCGGACGGCCGTTTTTTTTGTCTCCATCGGTTGTGTTTCCCGGAGAGGAGGAGTAGCTTATACGTACAGACCAAGACGTAGGCTGAGCCCGACAGCCTTCCCCAACCCCTCCAGTTGTATGCGAAACACGGAATTGAATAGTCCCCGGGAGATGGGGCTACGCTTTTTATTCGTCGTCGCGTTGGGCCTGGGGGCTTCCGGCCTGTTCTTCAGCGCCATTGGGTTGCTCCAATTCTTCTCTGGCCAAGGGGCAGCTTTTGCCCTCCTGGGCCTAGGTTTGGTGACAGGCTCGCGTTTGATGATGGGCTACGGTCGACGCCACTGGGACTTTGAACGGCTCGACAAACAGTTTGCCCGCGATCTTTCCGGCGAGCATTGCCGCAGCCCCGAGTTGGAAGAAAAGCTGACCGAGCTGGCCAAAGCCGAAGAAGCCCTGCTGGCCTACCAAGCCCGGTATCGCGAGGCAGATTACGACATCATGTATGTGCAGACGCTGCGCCAGCGTATCCGCTTGATGCTCCGCCAGGATGAGCGCCTCAAAGAGCACGTGCGCCCGGACATTGCGATTTAACCTCGCCAGATCCTAAAGCCAACTTACGCCAAGGGTTCTGGGAGAAAAGGAAAGCCCCGGGGGAGTACTTCCTTCGGGGCTTTCGCGTTCGATGTTTAGACTGAGGTGCGAGGCTAGCCTTCTTTCTTTACCAGCGGCTGCTCGCAGCAGGAAAATTCATCCGGGGCGCAGGAGTCGCAACCGGGCTCGCAAGTGCAGGCCGTTTTGACTTCGATCTCAAAGCCGCAGCTTGGGCAGGTGTAGACTTCGGCGGGTTTCATTTCGTGGCAGGTCGGCATGTGGGTGTCCTTTCTTGGGTTCAATAATCATATACCCCCTAGGGGTATTGGCTTAACAATAAGTAAACGCGAGGCTGGCCGAGACTTGAGGATTTTTCTATGCTACTCCGATGAATCCTGATCATCGCAAAGAACTGGCGCGTGTGCGCCGTATCTCCGGCCAGCTGCGTGGCATTGAGCGCATGATCGAAGAAGGCGAAGAGTGCACCGATATCCTCACTCAGGTCATTGCGGCGCGCGGAGCCCTCAAAGCCTTGGCGGAAGTCATCATTGCCGAACATGTTTCCCACTGCGTTATGGGAGCGTCCGATCTGGAAGAATCGGAGCGGCACCTCAAGGAGCTGCTCGTGGTGCTCAAGCGTTATGTCGCTTAGATCAGTTCCCTCCCGCTTACTGTCAGGTAGATAGTTGACAGCCCTAAAGTTTACGATCATGATTGCTTGATGTCAGATCAAACGGGGCTAGATCCGAGGGAACGGATTTGGAGAGCTGGGCTCAAACATTTTGCCGCATCCGGTTATGCGGGCACGGGCGTCCAGCAAATTGTCGATGAAGCGGGCGTGACCAAGCCCACCATGTACTACCACTTTGGCAGCAAAGCTGGTTTGTATGAGAAGCTCATTGAGAGCGCGTTTACCGAACGCCAGAAGGTCATGGAAGAGGCGGCGGCCAAGCACAGCCAAATTGCCGAACAGCTCATCGCCGTGGGTGAAGCCCAGATTGCCTTCGCCCAGGAGCACAAGGAACTCCTCCGCCTTTGTTACGCCACCACGTTTGCCTCTCCGGGCGAAATGCCCCCGGGTTTGCAGACCATCACCTACGGCCAGAAGAATTTTAACGTGGTGCTTCACCTCATCACCCAGGCGGCGGAGCGAGGGGAAATCACCCGCGCAGTCGCGCCGGATGAGTTGGCCATGGCCATTTACAGCCAGTACTTCATCATCTGCATTACCATCGTGTTGATGCCCGAGAGCTATCGCGAAGGCTTGGTGGAGCGGATGGTGAAGCTCTTCCTCGAAGGCGCGGGCGCTTGTTGTTCGGAGCCCAAAGAGGCGATCGCGGCCTAAGGCTATTTTTTGTTCTCGAATCTGGCTTGGCCAAAAAATAACCAGGCCCCCCCTTTCGGATTAGCAAGGATGGATTAGATTAGGTTGGTTTGTGGCTAAACTAGCCACGCACATAAACCACCATGAATCCTCGCTATTACACCGCCGCCTACCTGGGCCATAGCATTTCCGAGCAAGCCAAGTTCCCGGCTGAGCACCTGGAGTTTCATCCTTGCGGGATGCGTCTCTCCACGCGCTGGGACCTCAAAGCTGGGACCGAAATCGAGTTGGGCGTTAGTTGCGGAAAGAACTGCCGCAGCATTCGGGGTGTCGTGGTGGAGTGCGAGTGCCTGGACCGCGTGCAGGGGCTCTTCGATGTGACGATGTTCTTCACCGAAGCGCCTTGCCAAGAGTTTCAGGCCTTGCTGCATGACTTCGGTCCCGAGCCCGACGGCTCCGAGTAAAGTCGACGACGCTTTACTGCCCGTCTGGAGCGGCCAACGAATCCGCTAAAATTTTTGCCGTCCGTCGAGCGGCTCCCAGGCCACCCTGGAAAACCTCTCGCCCCTTTTTGCCGAGTTGCTGTCGCCGAGTGGGATCGCGTAGCAAAGCTTCCACGGTCAGATTGAGTTCGGCTTCATCCGCGACTTGGACCACGCCGCCCGCCTTGACGAAGTCGCGCGAGATGACGCCAAAGTTTTGCATGTTGGGCCCCAGGAGGGTGGGCGTGCCCGCCCGGACAGATTCCAGAAAATTTTGCCCGCCTCGGGAACGCAGACTTTTGCCCACAAAGGCGAGATCGGCCTTGGTGTAGAGGAACTTCAACTCACCGGTGGTATCCAGGAAGATGACCTCCGGCTCTTCCGTCCCAATTTCTCGCCAGCGGGTGTCTTCGGAGCGAGCGGTGTGGCGGAGGCCGCGTCGGCTGGTCGCCTCGCGCAAGCTCCGGGTGC
>CAWUJC010000078.1:0-8188 GCA_963922355.1 uncultured bacterium
TCTGCGCGTGGCCTATGTTCTCCACCATCGCTTCGGAGTCGAGAACACCAACGCCTACATCGCTGCCCTGCTCCATGACACCATCGAGGACACCAAGACCACCTATGATGTCCTCGCCAACAACTTCGGCGATGCCGTCGCCCGGATGGTCGCCGTGCTGACCAAGGACGAACGCCTCCCCGCCCGCAAACGCGATGACATCTATTACGCCGGGCTCGAAACCGCTTCCTGGCAAACCAAGGCCATTAAAATGGCCGATTCCTACGACAACGTCTTGGACTCCGCCACCAGCAAAAACCCGCGCAAAAAGCTGGCCGCCGCCCGGCGCTCCCTCGCCCTGGCTAACGACGGCCATCCCCAACTCGCCCGCGCCCGCCAGGAGCTAAGTGCGCTGATCGAGAAGTACGCACCCACCGTTGAGGGGACGAACTAGGTAGGCTTATGTCTACAGCCCCGTCGGTTCGTCGATAAATTTGGGCGACGGCAGCTTGTATTTTTTGGCCAAGCGTTCGGCTAGGGCGCGGACGCCCAGCGTCTCCGTCTGGTAATGGCCGGCGTAAATGAGATTCATGCCCAGTTCCCGCGCCAGGCCGTAGGTATGTTGCGGGCCTTCGCCCGTAATAAAAGTGTCGACTCCCTCAGCGGCGGCCTTCTCCACCGAACTCCCGCCCGAGCAAATGCCCAGATTCCGCACCTGGGTTGGCCCAAAGGGCATCACGTGAATGTCCCGCACCGGAATCCGCAGCCCCTTGGCCAGTTGCGCGACCAAAGCGTCGCGCTGTCGCTGGACGGCGAATTTCATCCCAATCGGCACGCCCTGGTAAGGGAGAAACGGCTGCGGCTTCTTTAGGCCCAGTAGCTTGGCCAAGAGCGCGTTGTTCCCCAGCGTGGGGTGGGCATCGAGCGGTAAATGCGCCCCATAGATTGCTAAGCCACCGTCCAACGCCTTGGTGATCTTCTCATAACCCACTCCAGTGAGCGGGATCGGCGGATTCCAGAAGATGCCGTGGTGAACGATCAACAAGTCCGCCTGGGCCACGACCGCCTTCTCGATGATCCCCAGGTGCGAATCCACTGCCGCGGCAATGCGCCGCACCTTTCCCGAACGATTCTGCAGCTGCAACCCGTTGTGCGCAGGCGGATAATCCGGAATCTGGTCGATTTTCAACAGGCGGTTCGCATCCGCCACCAAGGAGGCTAGGGAGACACTCGGCATAGAGAGAAGATGGCGCGACGGCGTTCGCCCGTCCACGCCTTTATATTAAGGCTGTTAGGCGGTCGGCCGTTTGCGCGCCATGATCGTGGCCTCGGTGTTCCCGAAGTTGATCCGCGTCTCGTGCTGAATAGAGACCGATCTCCCCGGCGCCACCTCGTAGCTCTGGCCAGTAGCATTCGTCGAGACCCAGGCTTGCTCGGAGAGATTTTTGATTCCCCACACCTCCGGTCGCTTGGGATGCTGGGCCAGTTCGCCCGCCGGGACGGAGAAGTCATTCCGTTTGGTCGCATCCAGATGATGCGGGTAGAGCTTGGTGTCCTGATTCAACACGACGAGGCCGCGGTTGAACTGAAGACGTAGCGGCGCCCCCGTCTCTTGCTGGCAAGACCAACAGATCTGCGCCTCGCCCGAATCATAGCGCTGCTGGTCGAAAAAGTTCTCCGAGCGGCAATGCGGGCAGTAAAAAATAGAATCCCTCAGGCGAAGCAGGGCCGAGCGCCACTCGCTCTCCCGCACCCGACCATTGAGCGGATCCTTCAGCCCATCGGTGAAGGCCTTGACCATGATCCGCCGGAAAAACTCCGGATACAGCGGCCAGAAGATGAGCGGGTTCTCGTGCACTCCGGGCACCGGGCGATTGGTCTCGTCTTCCGGGTCGTAGATAAAGATGGGGTCGATGCCGTAGAGTCGCTGCATGGCAGGCAAGTCCAGGCAGGCGATGTCGCTCTCCCGCCGCCCTTCCAGCGGGTGATGCATCATAAACATGTAGAAGAGCAGCACCGAGAGGGAGTAGAGGTCCGTTCGCGTGCTCGGCTTGCTGGCGTTGATCACGATCTCTGGAGCCATGAAGCGGGGCGTACCCAGGACGCCGCTGTCGGTCTCGCCGTCCACCCCTACGTTGTCGTTGTCGCAGATGGAGATGGCGCCGTTGTCGGAGCGGAAGAAGATATTCCCGAAGGAAATATCGCAGTAGCAAAGCCCCTTGGCGTGGAGCTGGAGAAAACTATCGGCCAAGCCCAGCGCGGCGTTGACCAAGACGCGGAAGCTCGGATCGACCTGCCCGTTCATCACGTCAACCAAGCCCATGTACTGGTGCGGGCGCAACGGCATCAGATAGCCAAAGCCAGAGTGGTGCTCGCTCGAGACCATCTCAATCGGCCAAAGGAAGGTCGATGCCGGGGGACCGATCCGCACCAGTGCCTCCAACGACTGCCGCTGCTGGGGCGTCGCGGAATTCGGGAAGTACCACTTGAGGGCAAACTCGTCGTTACCTATCCGCACACGGTAAACCTCGCCCTGGCCACCCCCGCCCAGGAAGTCAGCAATCGAGCACGTCTGCCGGCTGGACTCCAGCCAAGCCTCCTCGCCGCTGCGAAAAATCTGGTTCACTCTCCTAACTGTAGGAACTCACCGCCATTCCGCCCGCAAAAAATGCACTATTTTTTGAGAGCTAGCGAGCCCGCTATTTTCCCCAGCGAAGTGGAACCCATCCACACCAGACCCACGATTTTTTTTCGGGAAAGCGTTCTTGCAGCATCGCCATGAATTTTTGCCAGTCCGCTGGGGCGTAGCCAATGGGTAAAATTTGGTAACCCTTAAACGAGAGCATCAACGGTTCAGAAGTCGAAAACCAGATAGTCCAAGTCACGTAATTGAAGAACGGGTTGGGCGAGTAAACACTAAAAGCCTCGAGTTGAGACCAGTCATACGTTCTCTTGGTGGGAAGGATATCACAAAAGGTAATGCTGTTTTCGTCCCAAGAAATTTCCCTCGGCACAAAGCAGAAAACACCAAACGCTATAAACACCGCAAGAATTGGGAGTAACACAATGAATTGATAGACATCAATTCTATCTGATGCAGAACTCATCTGCAGCAAGCCCAGTCCGAGCGAGATGAGCATAAACAGAAAAATACGACTAAAGGCCCGCCAGTAATTTGCCCGGATCGTCGTCATCTATGCCGTCGCTTGATTCGTCCCGAGCTTGGGGCGGCAGCCGGTTTCGACAAAGAGCGGGCCGCGGCCATTATTATAGATCTGGTTGTTTTTGATCACGCCTTCGCCTTTCTCCGAGATCCAAACCCCATGAGCCCGCGAGCCGTGGATGCGGCAGCGGTCCACCGTCGGGTTGCCGCCCGTCGTAATCGTCACGCCGGAGAGCCAATGGTCGAAAATGTCGCAGTCCAGCAAGGTGCCCACACCGTAGTCCTCAACCGTTACCCCCGCGACTTGGCTGCCGTGCATCCGACAGCGTTGGAAGGTGGGCGTCGCCCACTGGCTGATATTGACGCATCCGGCAGCTTGGCGGAAGATTTCCGTCTCCAGGATGGTGCCGCGAGCCAAATCCATGAAGACCATGCCCACGCCCGGGCCGTCGCCAATCAGGCACTCGTTCATCATCAGGTTGGAAGATTGGCCGTAGACGATCACCGCCGTATCGCCCGAGCTGGCCACGCGGCATTGCTTCGCGCGAACCCGCCCCTCGGCCACTTGCAGGCCATAGACGCCGGTCGTGGCCTGCGTGGTCATCGCCCGCAGCGTGATGTTGGTCAGTTGAAGTTCCTGGCACGCCACGGCCATGGTCGTCCCGCGGATGGATTCGATGATCACTTCGGTGGCGTCACCCTGCCCGTAGATCTCCACGTTCTTCTTGATTTCCAGCCGCTCGCGATAAAGACCCGGTTTGAGGAGAATGCGCATCCCGTCGTCAATCTGGTCCAGCGCTTCATTGAGCGTGCGAAGGTCACCTTGATGCTGATCGGTGGCAGCCACGACGACGTAGCTGTCGCGCTCCCAACTTTCGTAAGCGGGGCGGGCCATCCCTTTGGCTCCAGGTAGCTCCTCCTCTTCCGCCGCATCATCTTCCGCCCATTGGCGCGCGCCGGCCTCTTCCTCCGGCATGATGCCCAGGGCCACGGCCCAAGCTTCCACCGCCCAGCCCGCCGCATATGGCTCCAGGGCAAAGCGCTCGCCCAGCTCTTCCACCAAGCGAGAGAGCAGGCTGTCCAGGTTGCCGGCAGAATCCCCACGTTGGAGTTTATCCGGCAGCTTGGCTTTCAAGCCACAAAGTAGGATGTGCGCCTCGGCCCGGTCCCCCGGGCACAAGTCCTTCAGCATGCCCTCGAAGCGGCGCAGCTCGAGCATCTTCTCCCGGTTGGGGCGGGAAAGCATCTGGGTCAGCGTGTGGCGCACCTGGTCGTTCACGCTTTCTCTCCTTTCTTGGCCTTGGGCTCGTCCGAGGGGTTAGAGTCTTCAGACTCGTTGGGCTGGCGATAAAGCAGGCCGACCGTGATGTCATCGCCGCTTCCTTCCTCAGAAGCTTCGCGCAGCCAACTTTCCAGTTGATCCGACACCGCCTCAAAGCCCTCTTCGCGAATCATCTGGCGGAGGTCGGTCGCCACGCTCAAGAAGTCGTCCTCCGAGGCGAAGGAATTCGCGTAACCATCGGTGGCCAGCACCAGCAACTCCGGTGCTTGGCGTTGGGAAAGTGACAGCACGCGACAACGCATGTTGGCGGCGGCACCAGGAGAGCAGAGTGAAGTGGTCTCGTTGGCAAAGTGCCGCGCATCGGGCGGCAGCGGGCGATAAACCTCGCCCGAAGCGTCCACCGCCAAAATGTCGCCATCGCCCAATTGGCCAAGAAAGAGACCGCCGGGAAGGACGGCTGCGCAAAAGCAAGTCGAGCCATAGACCAGCCAAGGTTCGTTCTCATCGGCACCAGCGGGGACTTCCTCGCCTTCCTGGGTGCCGTCCACTTCCACCGCTTCTTTGCCCAGAGGGTTCTCTTGCAGGTGGCGTTTGACCCGTTCTTGCCAACGCCGGACCAAGGCGGCAGGCAAGGTACGCGTGGCGCTTTCCGCCCGTTGCTTCCAATTGTCCTCGGTCACATCGGCGAGTAAGTCCCGCATCGTTTCCAAC
Source organism: uncultured bacterium (assembly GCA_963922355.1). Classification (GTDB taxonomy): domain Bacteria; phylum Verrucomicrobiota; class Verrucomicrobiia; order Methylacidiphilales; family UBA1321; genus CAWUJC01. The sequence continues at coordinate 5,136 of CAWUJC010000078.1, forward strand.
CCGGCGCCCGTCCCCATTTGCGCCCCCTGGTCACTGCGATAGCTGCGGCGGCTGCCGTGCCCATCCGCCAAGGAAAGAAACACGGGCAAGGATTGAAGATCGTCGTTCTCTGGACGCTCCCACCGCACAGCATCCTGGTTGGGCAAGCCACGGCGCAGGTGCATCGAGCCCGGCGTACTATGGGCACACACTTTCCAATCCACCGGGCGAGCAACAGTCATCATCAATTGAACGGCTTACCAGACATCACCCACCACACTGGAGGAGACTGGCACGGGCGGCGTCGGTAACGGCACATTGGCCACCGGGCGCCCGGGATCTACGTCCGAAGCCACTTGGCTGGAAGGCGAAGAAGCGCTCTGCAACACCGCCGTGGAAACCCAGCGGATGTAACCGACCAGCGATTCGGGGTTATTGGCCTGGAGAATGGGCACGCTCGGGTTGGCGATAAATTTGCGGAAGACTTCTTGCGTATCGCTGGCCGCGGCATCCTCCCCAATCGAGATGGCGATGCGCACGGCTTTCTGGCCCCAGGGCTCGTCTAGCAGCTTCTGGATCCCGACTTCGAAGTCATCCGTCGGCAGGCCATCGGAAATCAAGGCCAGAACTGGCGGCAGGGCGCGGTCTGACATGGGCGGCGTTTTCATTTCGTCAGCCGCCAAGCTAAGTGCTTCGCCCAAATCCGTAATGCCTTCGGCCTCCAGGTCCTTCCAGTTGAACTGATGGATGACGGTCGGTTCTTCGACATGCCAGGTGGCCCCGGTGCTAAAGCGCAAGGCCCGGACGTAAATCGTCGCGTTCGGGTTTTCCAGCGCCACTTCGCGCATGTGGGGAATGGCTTCGCGAATCGCGTTGTTTAGGGCCTGGATTTTGCCCTCCACCTTCATGGAGCCGGAGCAATCGGCAATCCAAATAAAATGCAGCGGGCGGGTCGCCAAGACGCCACCGGGACGACGCTTCATCATAATTCAACCTCCAGACTCATGGGCGTAGAACCATTATCCTCGGGCGAAGATGCCCACTTGTAAAGTGCTGGGAATTGCCAAGCCGCGGAAAATACGGTAAAGCTGAATCACAGGAAACGTCCTCCATGAAAACCAGTCGAATCACATTTCTCCTTTTCCTTTTGATTATTCTCCTTCCTGGTCTGGCTGAGGCCAGCGGTCCTCGGGTGGAAGTAACGATCCTCGACAGCACCAAGCGCGATCGCGACCGCGACAAAAGGGCCACCTCTCTCACTCAACAAGAAGACCAAACCGTCAGCTTCAGCGCCATACTGACCAACCGAGAATTTGACGAGGTTGAAGACCTGAAGCTCCGCGTCTTCATCTTCAGCAAAGACCCGCTGCAGAAACGAGCCCCTTATCAATTCGTCAAGGTCTTCGAGCCGGAACCCTTTAATCTCGCCTACAACGAGAAGAAAGAAATCGAACTCGGCAAAGCCTCCTTCTCCCACACCGAACACCGGGAAGCGAAGTATGACCCCCGCTTGTCCGATATTTCGCACATCGCCGTCCAAGTAACGGGTAAAGGCTCCATTTACGGGGGGTGGGGAGCTGAGCTTTATCATGAGGGCAGCCTCGTCAAAACCTTCGGCAGCAATTCAGAATCCCGTAAAGCGATGCGGGAAATGCCCGAAGCAGAAAAAAAGAAATGATGAAAGCTTACGCCTGCTTACTTCTTACCGTCGTTGCCCTGGGTCTCTCTTGGCCAGCTACGCTCGAGGCCGCCCCGCGCCTCAAGGTCGAAGTCAAAGAGACCCTGAAAGACGACAAGGAACCGGTAAAAAATAACGGCGGCGAAGGTGATTCCTTCGTTAGCAAAGGAGACTTCTCACTCGAAGTCACCAATCGCAGTTTTGATAACCTGAAGCTCTCCGGCAAAGTTTACATCCTCAGCCTCACGCCCCATGGCTTCGCCCGCGGCAAAGAACCGAAGCGCAACATCTCCAAGGAAATTGAGATCGAACCCTTCGAGCTGAGCAGCAACCAAAAGGAAACCATCGACCTGGGAGAAATGATCTTCCGCTATGACGTCACCGCCCGCCCCGGCCCGGGCGTCACCTACATCTCTTGGAAGGGGGAAAAGTACGAAGGGTGGGTGGTCGAACTCAGCTCGGATGGTGATTTGCCGCAAATGTTTTACAGCAGCCGGAAGCTCAAGCGGGAGTTTGAGAAGTTCAAAAAATAAACGGCTCCCAGCCGGGCAGGGAAACTGGCTGCTTTTCCCCTGGATTCGAGATGGCCTAGGCGAGTAGGTTGGCGAGGTGAATCCGCGCCGTCTTGCCCTGTTGTTGACGTGGTTCGTTCTGGCGGTAGCTGCCTGGCAGGTGGGGACCACTTACGTCACCCAGAGTAAACACGCCGCGACGACCGGCAGCCCCTTTGGCGTCTTTTCCGTCGAGGACCAACCCGGCCAGACCGTCATCGTCGACTTTCCCACCCATCTCAACTACGCGCGACACTTCTGGGCAGGTGAGCCTCCCCGCCCCTACACCATGGAAGCGCAGCGGGAAATGGTCTTGGCTTGGATTCCCACCGCCGAAAGCGGCATGCCTTTCGCCTACTCGCCCGCGGCCGTTCTGCTGAGCTATCCCTTCACCCTACTGCCAACCGGGGCGGCGTTCCTGGTTTGGAGTTGCTTGAGCCTCCTCGCCGCCATCCTCATCTGGCGCTGCTACGTCGTCCCGCGGGTCCAGGGAATGCCGGATCTCTTCCTGGCCCTCGTCGCGGTGCTGAGCTTGTCCTTCTTTTCCACCCTCATCATTGGGCAAACCTCGATCCTCACCGCCGCTGCCGTGGCGGGCACTTGGGCCTTACTCTGGGATTTCTCCGCCCAACGCTGGCGCGACCTTTCCTGGGGGCACCATCTCCTACTGGCGTTGTTGCTCTTCCTCGTCGCCAGCAAGCCCAGCATCGCCATTGCCGTCGGTGCCCTCTTGCTTGCCGCCCGCGCCTGGCGGGCCATTGCTGTCGGTGCCGTGCTCTGCCTCCTCACTGGCTTGGCGCTGAGCCCGGTGCTCGGCGGTTTCCCGCAATGGATCAGCGACTACC
>CAWUJC010000079.1:0-8118 GCA_963922355.1 uncultured bacterium
CGTCGGCTGGCCTGTCGCCGCCGTTCAGATTCCTGTTCGATTTCATCCTTAGCCTGCTCTTGCCAGGCTGCCAGCTGTTGGGGGAGAAGGGGAAGTTCACTGGCCAGAATCTGCTCCACTTGCTTGCGCAACTCTTTCGCTGAAGCGCTGGCACAGGGCGCGATTTCTTCCAGCAAGTGATGGATTTGCTGCTGTTGAGCTTCCCAGTCTCGTCGCTGTTTAAGAAAGGCAGAAGCCTCCAATACCAGATTTTCGTATCGGCTGAGGCGCAGGGCGGCATCACTCTCTTGGCTAAGTTGCGTGACGCTCTGCTGCCACTTGCTCCAGTCCGCGTGCGGCGCTGCCGAGATCAACTGAGCCCACAACCGGTTGAGTTTAGCCTGCCACGCGATATCCCGCTCTGATCGTGGACGCTGTTTTCGCCAGGTCTGGAGAAAGTCTTGGAGTTTGGGCGGTGCCTCTCCGGAAAGTCGGTCCAGCAGATCATGGTGCTGGTTCTCCGAGTGCTCTTCCGCTTTCTCTTTGAATGAAGCTTCCTCCTGGTCGAGCATCAATTGGCGGAAGGTAACTTCTTCCACCGTCGCGCGATTTTGTTCCAGGGCGTCCTCGATTTTCTCCAACTGTCGCTCCAAGACCTGAATCGCATCGCAATCGAGCCAGACGCGGACGGCTTCGTCCACGGTTTGCCGGAGTTCTTCGGCACTGGGAACATCCGCAGTGGTGGGCTCTTCGCCCAACGCTTTCACCTGCTGGCTGACTTGGCCTAGCTCGTGTTCGCGCCGTCGAAAGCGGGCCAGAAGCTGATCACACTTGAGCGCATTGTCCTGACGCAAGAGTTCACGTTCCGTCGCGCTGAGCCCGACACATTTCGGACCACTCATGACGCCGTGGTCGGTGGTTTGGGTTGACGGCGCATGTGGGGCGGAGGGGGAGGCGGGACGCCGGGGCTACCTTGCGCTCCCCGATAGTAGGGCGAGCGGGGATCGGTCTGATCGGGTGGGGCGTTCACCGCCGCGTAGATATAGGTGATGAAGAAGGCGAAGAAAAGCGGCAGCCAGATGTAGTAGGGCAGGACCCAAACCAAGGGAAAGAAAATCGCGAGCAGCCCCAAGACGCTACTGATCGGGTAGCGTCGGAAAAAACGCAGCACGCGGTTCATGCCGTTACGGATTGGAGCCAGGAAGGCTTTGCCCGGACTCAAGAAGTAGTGGTGCTGAGCGCAGACCAGGAGCAGGCTTTCGAAGGTATCAAGATCCCTTCGATGCAGGATTTCGTCGAGCCTGGCGTGCTGGGCGCGAGAGTAGCGCCGTTGATGTTGGCGCACCAACTTGGGGAGTCGGTCAGGCTCCGCTAACAGCCGTTCGGCCAGTAGCCAGTCGAGATCGACGCCCGTTTCTTCCAGCTTTTGCAACATCTCCTGGGAACTCTGATTGGCATCCCAGGAGAAGGCGCGTTTTTCGTCCAAAAACAATTCAGGTTGGGCAGCCAGAAGCATCAAGGCGTCGAGAAGCTCGAGCCGGGTTTTCTGCATCAAGCGGGTGAGGGCGATCTTAGTCGCTTTGACGAAGCGTTGTCGGTAGGCGTCGGCTTCCTCGATCACCTGATCGTGATTCTGTTCAATCAGCTCAAGCAAGCGATCCCGGTTGTAAGGAATATGATGGGCCTTGAAGCGTTCTTCGACCGTATCGAGGAATTTCTGGCGGTTCTTTTCCTGCACTTGTTGCCACGTGCGGTAGTAGCCGCGATGGGCGGCCAAGAGTAGGGTGGCTTCGTGAAAGCCGAGATCAGGCTGGAGGAGCAGCTTATTGAGCGAGGGATGCCGAGCTTCCACGTACCGCTCGCGTAGTTGAGCGGCGGCCTCAACGACGGCTTGCTTCTCGCTGAAGAGCAGGGAGTTGGCGGTGTTGGGATCAAACTGGACGTCTGCCTCGCGGAGGTAGGCCATGCCTTCGCGCCGCTGGCGCCGGAGGCGCTCCATCCAGTTGTTGGGGTGTAGTTGGTCAAACCAGCGGAGCACCCCGCCGCGGAGGAGGTTGACGGCATCGACGGGATGCTGCACAAACCAATCGGGGGTAATAATCTCGCTGCGAAAGACTGGCGGCAACTCGGAGTTCAAGGCCATGAGGGCCACGATGAGGCGTTCCTCCGCTCCCAAGTCGGGGTCTTGGGCAATGTCCATCAGCGTGTTGGCCAGGTCTTGATTTCGGAGATCGCTCCGGACCCAATCGGTGACAAAGCCACGATTGAAGTGTTTCAGGGCTTCGTCCCAGGCTTCGGCCATGGCGGCGGCGAGTTCCTCCGGGCAGTCATACGTCTCGCCTTTGAAGTGATAGGGGCGGGTGCGATGCGAGGAGCGGTTGAGTTCGCTGAACGGGTCGTCCTCTGAGGGGATGCTCAGGTCGTCGCTGCCGGCTTGCCAGGCGCGAATTTGATCAATCCCCCAGCGGTTGCGGTGGTTACGTACCAAAAGGCCACGGAGGAGGAGGCGCCACCGGCCCTCGATGCTTTCCGGTATGGGCAAACCTTTGGAAACCAATTGGAAGTTGATGGCTTGCTCGCTCATTCCCTCGAAGGGATGCCGTCCGGTCAGAGCCTCGACCAGCACCACGCCGACGCTCCACCAATCCGAAGCTTTGGCGACAACCCCGGTCAGCGCCTCGGGCGCACTGTAGGCCGCCGTGCGGTTGACGCTGGTGAGGTGAAGGGAGAGGCCAGCCAAACTGGAGATGCCGAAGTCGGTCAAGACCAGATCGAACGGGTGCCAAGCCCGGACGAGCAGGTTGGCCGGTTTGATGTCGCGGTGGAGAATTTGCGCGTTGTGCAAGTGACCCAGCGCTTCGGTCAATTGGCCGAGGAGGTGAGCGGCAAACTCCTCGCCGTGGGTCCCGGCTTTGAGCGCATCGGCGATGGAGCCTTCGCGGAGGAACTCCTGCACTTCGTAATAACGCTCGTGATAATGCCCGGTGTCGAGGACGGGGACGATGTGTTCGGCCCGCAGCTCAAGCAGGGCTTGGGTAATTTCCGCTTTCGGCTCCAGCCCGTAGCGGTAGAGCTTGAGGATGCGGGGCTTGTCCTGATCGTTTTCTTCGGCCACGACCCAGATGTCCGCCTCTGCCGAGACCACTTTGAGAGGCTTCAGCAGCCGGTACCGACCGATGGAAGCGCCAACAACCAGACCGCCTTCTTGGGGCGGTGAGGCTTCGATGACGGACTCGACCAAGGTGGGAAGCCCAGCGGCTTCTTCTACCAGGGTCGGTGCAGCCTCATCGGGAGACGGGACGTCGGGCGGATGACTCATGGTGGGACGACGTAGTTTACCTAAACGGGATGGCTTCGCCAACCTACGTCATCCTCCTGGCGGTTTACTCGACGAGAAAGAGCGCGTAGCAGAAGTACCCGATGCCGGCCAAGGCCAGGACGACGCCCAGAAGGATAATCATCGTCCAAGGAGACTTGCCCTTGTCGCCCTTTTTTACATCGAGTGGGGCGGCGTTTTTGAAGTCCTCAGGGCGGCCTTGCGAAGCGCTGCCGTTGAGTTGCACGCGGGCCGAGGGTTCCGGCAGGGCTTGGGCAGGGGGGCTGTATTCCGAATCGTAGATGAACTCAATGTTACCGAAGCGAACGTTATCGCCCTTGCGCAACTTCTGTTCGGTGATGCGCTCGCCGTTGACGCGCGTGCCGTTGGTCGACTCTAAATCGCGGACGATGTAGTCATTTTCATCAAAGACCAACTCGGCATGAGAACTGGAGACACTGTTGTGATTGATCTCAATCTGGTTGTCTTCCACTCGCCCCAAAGACATGGGGCTGGCGTTCAATTCATAGGTCGATCCCTGAAACTCTTCTGACTGGCCGATCAATCGAGGCATATCGCAGCTTAAGCATCAGCCTTAGCCTGATCAATCATTTTACTGAATTGACTAAAAAAATAGGCGGCATCATGCGGGCCTGGAGCAGCTTCGGGATGGTATTGGACGGAGAAGGCGCGGTGTTTCTCGTGTTTGAGGCCCGCGCAGGTTTGGTCGTTCAGATTCACGTGGGTCACTTCCGCTTCACCCTTGGGGAGGGATTCCGGATCGAGAGCAAAGCCGTGGTTCTGCGCCGTAATCGCGACGTGGCCGGATTCCAGGTCTTGCACCGGCTGATTTCCGCCGCGGTGGCCAAACTTCAGCTTAAAGGTCTTTCCGCCCAGGGCGAGACCAAGAACTTGGTGACCGAGGCAGATGCCAAAGAGCGGTTTTTTCCCCAGAATCTTGCGCACGTTCTCTTGCGCGTAATCGAGGGCGCCGGGATCACCCGGGCCATTGGAAAGGAAAACCGCATCCGGGTTCTCGGCCAAGACCTCTTCCGCCGGCGTGGTAGCCGGGACCACCTTGACCTTAAAGCCATGGCGGCGCAGGAGGCGCAGGATGTTGCGCTTCACGCCAAAGTCGTAGGCGATGAGGGTGTGCTTGGCCGGTTTTAACTCTTCGAAGTAATCCTCGGAGGTGAGGGGCGGGGCGTCGGCGGGGCGGGTGCCCTGGACAAGCGTCCACTTGCGGCTCAGTTTGTCTTCCGGGTCCCACTCATAGGGAGCGTCGCAGGTGACTTCTTTGACGAAGTCGCGGCCGTTGTAGCTAAAGCTCTTGGCTAAGTCGATGGCGGCCGCGTCGCTGATTTTCTCCGTGGTCAAAACACCGCGCAGGGCACCCTGGCTCCGCAAATGAAGGGTCAGAGCGCGGGTGTCGATCCCCTTAATGCCTGGGATGTTGTGCTGCTTGAGGTAATCCTCCAGCGAGGAATCGGCGCGTTGGTTGCTCATCCGCTCAGCCAGCCGGCGGACGATAAAGCCGGAAACCTGAGGCTGGTTGGATTCGGCGTCGAGTTCATTGACCCCGTAGTTGCCGATTTCTGGATAAGTCATGGCCACGATCTGGCCGCGGTAGGACGGGTCGGTCAGGATTTCCTGGTAACCGGTCATGGAAGTGTTGAAACAGACTTCCCCGAGTGCTTCTCCGCTGCCACCAAAGGAGGTGCCGCGCCAAATTTTACCGTCTTCTAATGCTAGGATCGCTTCCATGATTAGCCTGAAACAGTACCCACTTTTGCCCACTTGGCGAATTTTTTTGCAAAAAGACACCATCCTAGGCTGATTTTGCCTTCACCACGGTCTTGTTTCTGTAGGTAAAATTCGGTAGACAAGTCCGCGTAATGAAGCGTTTCCGCGGGACCATTCTAGCCTTGCTCCTCGGTGTCTGCGGCAGTCAGGCAGCGGTCATCAATATCGATTTCCAAGGTGGAGGCGTTCAATACTCGGGCCTCGGGATTGCTTTCGATCTGGCCAGCAATACGCACTGGACGCGCGTCGGGACTGCCTCCGTCAGTAACTTATTGGAATCGGACGGTAGCACGAATTCGGGGATTGGCGTCAGCCACACGCTTCCCACGACGTTCCTGAACGCGGGGAATGCTTTGTTGGCTGACCGCGTGATCAACGACGTTTTCGTTCCGAGTTATCAAATCTTCCTGACAGGCTTTACGCCCAATCGCGAGATGGACCTGTATTTCTACAACGGCTTCTATGCCCAGGAGTACACGGTGACGGGAGTGGGGACGGCTTCGACCCAGCCGGATGGTAGTTCGGCCTCCCTGAGCGTTGGTTCCTGGACGGAAGGGGAGGAATATGCCGTCATCCAAAACGTGATCGCGGACGGCAGTGGTAACGTAACGATCAACGTGGTGCCCCAGGTAAGTTTTGGGGGATTAGGTACCTTTGGTACAATCGCCGGCATGCAGATCGCCACGGGAGCCGTTGTGCCGGAGCCGAGCAGCGTGGCTTTGCTCGGTGGTGCGCTGTTAGCCCTTGGGTTTCGCCGTCATAGCCGTTAAGTGCCGCCAATAGGTAATAGGTTGTCGCGTTGAAGGGGCCTCAACGTTGCTTAATAAAAGTGGCTTAAAGCTTGTCCTGGGCATCGGAGCGGTGATGATGCCTCTCTATGGGTGCGCCACCAAATATCCTGTTCATCATCACGGATCAGCAACGTTTTGATCACCTTGGAGCCGCTGGCCTGACCGGCATTAAGACGCCGAATTTGGATCGCTTGGCGACCGAAGGTGTTCATTTGACCCGAGGGTATTGCCCGTCGCCTATTTGTACGCCTACCCGGCTCTCGATGCTAACGGGGCTCTATCCCTCCAGCCACGGTGGCTACAGCATTGGTGTCACGCCGGATCCTTTTCCGGAAAAGACCATCCCGGCGGCGCTTTCGTCCGTGGGCTATAAGACGGGCATCATCGGTAAGACGCATTTCGTCACTCGGCCCGAAGAGGAAGCCCACATGGCAGGCGGGGAGAAGCCGGATCCGTCTTTCTTCCGGGATTGGAACGGTCCGTACGCCGGTTTTGATTATATCCAGGCCAGCACTGGCCACACCGTGAACCACATTCCCGCAATGCATTACCGCCAGTTCTTGGAAGACGCGGGCGTTGATTACCAGCCCTGGTTCCCGCAGATGGGCGAACACTATGACCATGAGTTTAGCGGAGCCTGGAACATTCCCGCCGAGTACCATGATACCACTTGGGTGACGGATCGGACCGCTGAGTTTATCGAGCAAAATAAAGATCAGCCTTGGTACTGCTGGGCCAGTTACCAAGATCCGCATGAGCCCTTCGTCTGCCCGGAGCCGTACTACTCCATGGTGGATACGGATAAGATGCCGTCGTACGAATTTGCCCGGCCGGGTGAGTTTGACGACAAGCCATCGTTCTACCAGAAGCTTTCCCAGCGTCAGGTGAGCGAATTTGACGATGGCAACGGCGTCCCTTGTGTCTTCCCCAGCGAAAGGCACGAGCAAGATCAAAAGGAGTGCATGCAAGCCACGCTCGGCATGATTGCGTTTCTGGACGAGAAGCTGGGTGAGTTGCTCGCCAAGCTCGAAGAGACGAGGCAGCTGGACAATACGCTGATCGTCTTCACCAGCGACCATGGTGAGATGCACGGTCATCATGGCTTTTGGGGCAAGGGGATGACCGCCTACGAAGATTGCCAGCGCGTGCCGCTCTTGGTCTGGGGGCCCAAGCTCTTCAGCCGAAAGGGGGATTGCGACTCCCTCGTCTCGCTCGTGGACTTACCCGCCACCTTCCTGGAAATGGCCGGGGTGCAGGAGTATCCGCATCTCCAGGGGCAAAATCTACTGCCCTTGCTGAACGAGGAGGTTGAGAAGGTTCAGGACGAGGTGATCGTCGAGTGCCGGGCCAACCAGTTCAAGCTAAACCAGTACACGCTCGTCACCTCAACTCATAAGCTGGTGATCTTCCATGGCTACGAACTGGGCGAGCTCTACGATCTGGAGAGTGATCCAGATCAATATACCAATCTCTGGAACTCGCCCGAGCATCAGGCCCTTAAGGCCGAATTAATGGAGCGCCTGGTCCGCAAGCGCATGGCCACCGAGCCGCATTTCGCCCCGCGCAAGGTCTTTGCCTAAGTTATACAGATTGATGTAGTTGCCTAAATAACGCGAGGGAAGGAAAGCTCTTACCACTCGCGTTGTAACCGGGACTCTTCTAGGCCACAACAGCCGCGGTGGGTCAGCCCGTATCCAAGTTTAGGCCGACCTCACCACGACTGCTAACCCTTAAAGCTTGCGACGACGGCGGAAAGCCGCGAGGCCAGCAGCACCGAGAGCCAGAAGGCCGGCGGTCGTGGGCTCGGGGACGGCGTCGATGGCGGTCTTGCCGGCGGAGATGCTTAAGGCACTCCCGTCATCGTTTTCAGCGAGAGCCACGAGGTAGCCGTTGCCTTCTCCGTCGAAGGAAAATTGGCCGACGGCTTCGTAGACACCATCATTCGCATCAAAGCTAATGTTGGCGAAATTCTGATCGCCTGCTTCTGCACCATAGTAAAAATAGATCGATGCCGCATTGAGCGCGTAATAGGCGCCATAGGAATAGCTGGAGGTGTTGGATAGATCCGTACCACGAGTAAAGGTATAAGCGCCATCAAAGGCAAAGAAGGAGCTCGCAGAGCGTGCGGCATCCACGAGGTAGTCGCCAACCCCAAAATCTGTCCCCATATCAATGCCGGCGGGCACCGGCGGGGCAAAGCCCGGGCTGCTAGGGTTCTGGGCACCCGGG
>CAWUJC010000080.1:0-8083 GCA_963922355.1 uncultured bacterium
CGGCCCGGTTGGAAAGCGACGGCGGGGAAATTGGTGTCAACGCGCCGGTGCAGTCGCTCGAACAGAAGAACGGCAAGTGGGAAGTCACCTTTGGTGAAGGTGACGCCACCGCCACGGTGGAGGCCAAGAAAGTCGTCGCCGCTTGCCACATCCAGACGCTCTTCCTCGACCTCCTCAAAGACTGCCCGGCGAAGATCAAGCAACGCGTGAGCAACCTGCGCGTCGGCAACGGCTTTGGCATGATCGTCCGCCACGCGGTGGAAGAGCTGCCGCAATGGGGCGGCGGGCCCGACGCGGACGGCAAACAAATCCAGGACTACCACAGCGCGCTCCAGCTCCTTTGCCCGAGCAAGGAGTACCTGGAATCCAGCCACCGCGACTTCCTGTTTGGCCGCCCACCGGAAGACCCCAGCGTGGTCGCGATGACGTTCTCGGCCATCGACCCGACCCTGGCCCCCGCCGGGAAACACACGCTCTTCACCTGGGCGCAGTACCATCCCTACGAACTCAAGAACGGCGAGAACTGGAACGACATCGCCGAGCGCGAAGCGGACAAGCTCTACGACCTCGTCGTCCAGTACGCGCCGAACATGAAGGGCAAAATGATTGACCGGTTCATCCAAACGCCCAAGGTGATCGAAGATCTCCTGGGCCTGCGCCGCGCCAACGTCATGCACCTGGAAATGAGCCTGGACCAGATGTTCATGTTCCGCCCGCTGCCCGAAATGGCCGAATACAAAACCGGCCTGCCTGGCCTCTACCTGACCGGCGCCAGTACCCACCCCGGTGGCGGGGTTTTCGCCGCCAGCGGCTACAACACCGCCCAAGTCGTACTGAAAGAACTGAAGAAATGAACTCAAAGCCGAGCCATTTTCTGAATGGGATTTTCTTACTCTTGGGGACTCTCTGTCTCACTGTCGTTCTAGGGCTCCTTCTTTGCTTCATCCAGATAACAAACATCTATCTAGGCCGTGTAGATTTTGAAGATTATCCCAATATCTATTTCGTAACCGCTGGGCTTTTATTGTTGTTGCCTGTCTCGTCTTTCGCTCTTCAGAAGTTCTATCGCAAACATCGCTCCTACTTCTCTCAACCAAACAGCAACTCATCGACAACATGAGACTCTCCCGGTCACTCGAAACAGAAGAGACGCGGCGGCTGCAGGCAGAACTCCTCCAATACCACAAGCGCACGCAAATCTGGATTACCTTGGTCACCATCATTCCCAGTTTAGTCATTCTTCTGACAAACGATGTTGATCATCCCGCCCCCAAACATCCGCTCCTAATTCTCGCTATGTTCGCGTTGTTGGGTCTCGGTCTTTATTTACAGATTCAGCAGTCACGAGGGCTCAAAGCTTTTGACCTTCCTTTTCCCGCACTCGATGAGAGCGACATTTTGTACGAAGATCATTGTCTGCCGCCCGCCCCTCGCCTCATCATCCTCGCAGACGAAATCTGGTACAAAGCGGATGAGAAAAACTTCTTAACACCCTTTTACGGCCTTGAAGCGCGGATCGCAAAACGAGACATCATCGGACTCTATCGACGACCCCGTTTCCGTAACCACGTTTGGCAGATCGAATATCGCACCTCCAAAGGCACGAAGTCTCTGCGCTTAAATCCCACCCGGCTAGAGGGCATGAAAGAAGCCCTCTACACCAACCTTCATTTGGCACAGGTACCAGCATGAGCGTTTCGATCTCTCTCACAAATAAGGAGACTCTATCTAGACAAAAGACAGGGAGGAGATGCCGCTATCTGCTGATTGGATTGATTATTTTTCTGTCAATAATTGCTGAAGATTATTCCTTAAATAGCGGGCTGCTCATTTTATTTTTCTTCGCCTCCCTTTGGTTCATTCGCCTTCTCTACGGCATCAGATTTCCCGCTAAAGAATCTGTCCACATCTTGCATCAAGATTCTTTTGCTTCGGGAGCAACCAGCAGACGCTATCTCATTTTTCAAGCTGGCGGCGCCTATTGTCTCAAGATCACCATCTCAACCGAAGAGATTTGGGTATCCACCTGGTTTCCCTTCACGTCTATTATTGAGTTGTGCGGCCTCGAACACCGAATTCTTCTACGTGATATTGTGAACGTGAACGTCGTTCGGAAGTGGTTTCAGAAACAAATCAAACTTACCTATCAAATTCAAAAAGGCGAGCTGACGATCTACCTGATGCCCCGAGACCTGCAGGTTTTTTACCGGGCGCTTGATCACGACGGTGCCCTTCGCGCCGCAGGAAAACTTCATCTAAACTAAACCATGAACAACACCCCGCTATCCCAGAAGAGCAGCGTGGACGACATCCGCGCGCGGTTCGACCAAGACGTCGAAAATTATAGTTTACTAAAGTAGCACCCTTCGCTTGTAACCAATATGGTATACTTTTCAAGTGCTGGAATCTCATGAAAATCACCATAGACACGAAGAACTATTCTATAATTTTCATAATGATTAATTAATAGTTTTTGAAGCATGATAGCGATCTGAGAAAAAACAACATCTTGTTGTATTTGGACGCCTTTGAGTTGATTGGCCCACCAATCATCGATTACAAAATAGGACTCTTCATCTGCGATTGATTTAGCTAAGCAAGCTCTAATCTGATCACACAAAATACCGTCCCTCTCACCATACACCTCTTCTTCATCCTTTGAACTAAAGTCAACAAGACTAAGCTCAGAATCTACATGCTCTTCTATAATTGTACCTTTAACAAGCTGACAACCATCCGGCATATCCATCTTAATCTCTCTTGTACTCGCCATTTACTCCAGATCAAGCTTAGTTAATTTGTTATAACATCCCCCATGAACAACACCCCGCTATCCCAGAAGAGCAGCGTGGATGACATCCGCGCGCGGTTCGACCAAGACGTCGAGCGCTTCTCCAATCTACAAACCGGCCAAAGCGCGACGATCGATGCGCCGCTGGCGATGGAGTTGATCACCCAAGCCGCGCATGCCGCCAGCAAACCCATCCGCCGGGTGCTCGACCTCGGTTGCGGCGCTGGCAACAACACGCTCAAACTCTGGGATGAAGTGGGCGGCGCCCCCGGCTTTGCCGTGAACTTGATCGACCTTTCCGGGCCCATGCTCGCCCGTGCTGAGGAACGCCTCCGCCAAGCTGGCGTTACCGAACTACGCACCATCCAAAGCGACTTCCGCGAGGCTGATTTAGAACCGGAAAGCTACGACGTGATCATCGCCGCCGCCGTGCTCCACCACTTGCGCGACGACGCCGATTGGCGCGCCGCTTTCGAGAAGCTTTACGCCGTCACCGCACCGGGGGGCAGTGTCTGGATTACCGATCTGGTGGCGCACGATCTCCCCGCCATCCAGGCGCTCCTCTGGACGCGTTACGGCGACTACTTGGCCGAGTTCAAGGACGAAGCCTATCGCGACCAAGTCTTCGCCTACATCGAGCAGGAGGACTCTCCCCGCTCGGTTCAGTTCCACCTCGACCTCATGCGCGAAGTCGGCTTTGCCCAAGTCGACATCCTGCACAAGCATAGTTGCTTCGCCGCCTTCGGTGCCGTCAAGGCCGGATAAGGAATCCTCGTGACGGCCTTGCAAATCTCTGCCTAGACTTAAACCTATGCCAGTCGAAGCCGCTACGAAAGAGGGACGCCGCGTCAGCCAATTTTCCGTGTTCATGGCCAATAAATGCGGCCGCCTGTTGGAAATCGTCCGGCTTTTTGCCGAGGCCCAGACCTACATCGTCGCCATCACGATTGTGGATACGACCGATAGCGCCATTGCTCGCTTGGTCGTGACCGATCCCGACGCCGCCCGTGACGTGTTGGAAGAACACGGCGCCGAGTACACGGAGACGCCACTCGTGGTGGTCGAGATCGACAGCGCGGAGGAAGATCTGCAGAAGATCCTGCACGCGCTCCTCATGGCCGAGATCAACATCCTCTTTACCTACGCTTTCTTCATCCAACCGCGCGGCAAGTCCTGCCTCGCTCTACACGTGGACGATGACGACATCGCCAGCAACGTGCTCAATCAACGCGGGATGAAGCTGCTCACGCAAAACGACATCTCCCGCTAGAGCAGCATGATGCTGCACCCAGTTTAGCAGCCGACAGGCAGCCGTCGTTGTCCCCAACGACGGTGGGCGTTGGGTGATCTATTCGCCTGGTAAATGCTCTCCGTTTCACGCGGCGGGCAAGGATGCCGACGGCTAAGTCCTGCCCTCCCTACAAACCTGTGGGATGGCCGAAGCCAGTCTGTATTCGGCGGCGGCAGAGGACTGCCGCCCTCCGCTCCTTGCGGCAAACTTATCCCTTATGCCTTATCTCTTCGTGCCTTGCCGCTTTCTTGAATTCACGCTGGCGCGACGCGAGAACGTGTCTACAGTGAGGCTCGTATGTCCGACCAGTTGCGGAATTTGCAGAGCTTGCTCCTGGGCCTGGTGTTGATCGCCGGCTTCTCCGCATCCCTGTTGATTTATGACTGGGAGAGCCGGATTTCCGCCGTGGAAGAAGAGGCGGCGATCATCGAGGGCCAAGCCCAGCCGGAACTCCCCTACGTCGGCCGACCGGATGCCGAGCCCGGCGTCCAGTACAAGATTGGCGTCTGCTACTTCGCGGAAGAAACCGGCGCCGAAACCGCGTTTGCCGGGTTGCTTGATGGCCTGCGTAACTTTGGTTACATCGAGGGCGAAAACCTGACCATCGCCCGCCGCCAAGCCAACGGAGAAATCAACCTCATCCAACCCGCGCTGGAAGCCCTCGAAGCCGGGCCCAGCCAAGTCATCGTCACGCTGACCACGCCGGTGCTCGTCGGCGCTTTGCAGGTGGTCAAAGACAAACCCATCGTCTTCACCCACGTGATCGACCCCATCGCCGCCGGAGCCGGAACCAGTTGGGATGACCAGCGAGCCAACGTCACCGGCATTGGCTCCTTCCCGCCGATGGAAGCCACCATGGACTTCTTCAGCGAGACCTTCCCGGGCGACCAGAAGATCGCGACCCTCTATAACGCGGGCGAAGCCAACTCGACCAAAGTCGTGCACAAGCTGCGTGAACTCTGCCAGGCCCGCGGCATTGCCTTGACCGAAAAGACCGTCGCCGCGACGAGCGAGCTGGCCCAAGCCGCGCAAGCCCTCGTGGCCGAAGAACCTACCGCCATTTACGTGCCGGGCGATAACACCGTCTGGCAAGGCTTGGCCACCGTGCTCCAGACCGCTGAAGCCGCCAAGATCCCGGTAATCATCGATGCCCCGACCGAAGCGGAAACCCCCGGCGTCCTCGCCGCCATTGGTGTTGGCCATTACTTCGCCGGCAAAGAAGCGGCCGGCCCGCTCGCCGAGGTTCTCCGCGGCCGCAACCCGGCCGAGATTCCGATGCGTAACTATACGCTCGAGCGCGTGGTGCTGAACTTCGACACCGCCGAAAAGCTGGGCATCGACTTCCCCGGTGCCATCATGATTTTGCACGACCCGGAAGCCATCCCCGGCGGCAGCCTCGCCGAAGAGCGCTCGCCTTTCCAAGCACCCCCCGCCCAAGCAGAAGCCTCCCCCGCCTCCTAACATGGAAATCACCAAACAGCCCGACGGGAACGTGCTCTGCCTCAAGCTGAGTGGGCGGCTCGATGCCACGTGGTCGCGCCACGTGCACGACGCGATCTCGGAGAGCATCCGCGACGGCGCGCACAACATCGAGCTGGACATGGAGGAGGTCAGCTACGTGAGTAGCGCCGGCATCGGCGTGCTGCTGGCCGCCTACAAAGAGCTGCTTTCCATCCAGGGTTCTTTCGCCGTGCCGAAATACTCCGAAGCGGTGAAGCAGGTCATCGACTTGGCGGGCCTGAGCAGCGTTCTCTCCGGCACCGCCCTGCCACGGAGCACCAGTGAAGCCGCCGGACAGGAAGAGAAAGAGGAAATCGAGCAGCGCGAAACCGAACTGGCTCATTACGAAATCCGCACCCTGCGCGACTCCGTTCTGCAAATGGAGATGATGGGCAGCCCGGTCCACCTTCGCCACGGCGCATTCTCTAAAAACGAGTGCAGCCGCCTGAAGTTTGCCGACGGCACCACCGGCATTGGCGTCGGGGCCTTCGGCGCCGGCTACGAGGATTGCCGCCACCGCTTTGGCGAATTCATGGCCGTGGCCGGGACCGCCGCCTGCCTGCCTTCCGACGAATCGAGCACGCCGGACTACCTGATCAGCGAAGGCCAACTCGTCCCGGAAGTGAACCTGCTTTACGGCTTGGTGGCGCGCGGCAAATTCGCCAAGCAGATGCGCTTCGAGCCCAAGCAGCAGGATCACCGCATTCCACTCACCGAGTTGGCCCGCCAAGCCCTCGACATTGGCGGTAAGGATCAGGCCGTAATGGTCATCGTAGCCGAGACGGCCAGCCTGGTCGGCACCGCGCTCCAGCGCTCGCCGGTCGAGCACAAGGCGGAGGAAAGCATCTTCGACTTCCCCAAAGTCCGCGACTGGTTTTCCTTCACCGCCGAGCCCGCCCACGTCGGTAGCGTCAGCGTCGTCGTCGGCTTCCTCTCCCGCAGCTTTGACCTGGAGATGGAGCCCTACGTGCGGATCATGACCTCGCCCAAACACCAGGACATCTTCTTTGGCCACTTCCACGCCGCCGCCTTTCCCTACCGCCCGCTGCGCAAAGGGCGGCTCGAACTCGGCCCGACGGTCGAGTCTCTCTTTGAAGGCCAAAACCTGGCGGGCATCATGCACCTGTTGCCGGACTTCCGCGAAGCCGTCGGCTCCGGCGAAAGCGAATTCATCCGCGGCGCAGCCTGGGTAGCCGGGGCGGAAATGGCCCAGAAGATTGACCCGGAGGCCCGACCGTGAACCTGCTGATTAGCGCATGGACCCTGGGCCTGATCCTGGCCCTCCTCTCTCTGGGGGTCTACATCACCTTCCGCATCTTCCGCTTCCCGGACATCACGGCGGACGGCTCCATTACGCTTGGGGCAGCCGTCGCCGCTGTGCTGCTGACGATGGACAATCCGCTCGATCCCTTTACCGCTTCGCTGGCGGGTTTCGTGGCGGGCGCCATCGCGGGGACGGTCACCGGCATCATCCACACCAAGTTTAAGATCGATGGCCTGCTGGCCGGCATCCTGGTGATGACCGCGCTCTACTCGATCAACCTGCGGGTGATGGGGACGAGTAACATCTCCCTCATCACCGCCGATACTCTGGGCGTTTACGCCGAAGGACTTGGCGCCATTCTCTTGGGCGACACCACCTTCAACTTCCTGGGCTGGGAGGTCTACACGCGCGACTTTTCCAACTTGGTCGCCACCGGCCTCTTTGTCGGCATCGTCGTGGCGCTCGTCTACTTCTTCTTCCGTACCAGCATGGGAACGGCAATGCGCGCCACGGGTGACAATCCGCAGATGACCCGCGCGCTCGGAGCCGACGTGGAGCTGAACACCATCATCGGCGTGGCGCTTTCGAATGGCTTGATCGGGCTCTCCGGCGCGTTGCTCGCCCAGATGCAAGGCTTCGCCGACGTGCAAATGGGCATCGGCATGATCGTGGTCGGCCTGGCCAGCGTGATCATTGGTGAAGCGCTGACCGGCTCGCGCAACCTAGGGCTAGCCCTGACCGGCGCCGTGATGGGGGCGGTGCTCTTCCGCCTCGTCATCGCCAACGCTCTGCTCTCCGATGGCCTCGCCCCGGGTGACTTGAAACTGATCACCGCCAT
The DNA here is from genome assembly GCA_963922355.1 of uncultured bacterium. GTDB lineage: Bacteria > Verrucomicrobiota > Verrucomicrobiia > Methylacidiphilales > UBA1321 > CAWUJC01. The sequence goes on from CAWUJC010000080.1 coordinate 7,685, forward strand.
CTTCGTCTTCTTCGGCCTCGTCCTGCCGATGCTCTTCGCCCGCATCAAGAAGTGGTCGGGAGCCAACGCCAAGAAAAGCCCGACCGGAGGTGCCGCGTGAGCCAGGAGTCGACAACGCTGCTCACCGTCAAACAGGCGGACAAGACCTTCAACGCGGGGACGGTCAACGAAGTGCACGCGCTGCAAAACATCAACCTCGAGATCGAGGAAGGCAGCTTCGTCGTCGTGCTCGGCACCAACGGTTCGGGTAAAAGCACCATGCTCAACGCCATCGCTGGCTCCTTCTTTGTCGATACCGGCAAGATCATGCTGGGTAATCAAGACATCACCCACTGGCCGGAGCACAAGCGCGCCCGACACTTCGGCCGCGTCTTCCAAAATCCCTTCAGCGGTACGGCG
>CAWUJC010000081.1:0-8075 GCA_963922355.1 uncultured bacterium
GGCCAGCTCCGGCCACGCCGCGCAGATCATGGCCTTTTTCCCGCTCATGAGTCCGGGTGACCACATCGTGGCGGCGCGCAAGCTCTACGGTGGTTCGATCAACCAGATGACCCACGCCTACAAGAAGTTTGGCTGGGAAGTCACCTTCGTTGATTTCGATAACGCGGAGGACATCAAGGCGGCCTTGACGCCGAAGACCAAGGCGCTGTTCTGCGAAAGCCTGGCCAACCCGGGTGGCAGCGTGACGGATCTCGCCATGGTCTCTGAGATTGCTCACAGCGCGGGCGTTCCGCTCGTGGTTGATAACACGCTGGCCACGCCCTACCTCTGCCGACCGCTGGAGCACGGGGCTGACATTGTCGTCAATTCCACCACCAAGTTTCTCACCGGCAACGGGACGAGCATCGGTGGGATGGTGACGGATTCCGGTAAGTTCGACTGGAACAACGGCAAGTTCCCCAGCCTGAGCGAGCCGGCGCCGGAATACCACGGCGTCAAGTTTGCCGAAGCGATGGGCGAACTGGCCTACACGTTCTACAACCACGCCATCGGCCTGCGCGACCTTGGTGCCTGCCTCAGCCCGCAGAATGCCTTCCACGCCTTACTTGGCATCGAGACCCTCCCGCTGCGGATGGAGAAGCACAGCGCCAACGCGCTTGCCGTTGCCCAGTATCTGGAAGGGCATGACAAGGTGGACTGGGTTAGCTACGTCGGCCTCGATTCCAGCCCCTACAAAGCGCTGGCCGATCAATACCTACCCAAGGGCGCGGGCGCGGTCTTTACCTTCGGCCTCAAGGGTGGCTACGAAGCAGGTATTGAGTTGATTCGCCAACTGGATCTCTTCAGCCTCCTAGCCAATGTGGGGGATATTCGCTCGCTGGTCATCCATCCAGCTTCGACCACGCATCGCCAAGTCCCGCCGGAGAACCTCCCGCTGGTGGGGGCCGGTCCGGAAGTGGTTCGCCTCTCCATCGGTTGCGAAGACGTCGCGGACATCATCGCCGATCTCGAGCAAGCCCTGGCGAAGATCTAAGGCGGGTCGGCAGTAAAAATCCATGGCCTCACTTGGCAAAGCGAGGCCAGTGGTCTAGAACACTGCCATGGATCCCCTCGAGCATCTGCGCCCGGACAGCGAGCCCTACCACCAGATTCTGGAACGGGCGGCACGCGATTGGGATTTGGTGAGCTCCCGCACGCACCTCTTGCGTAACGGACTCAACCACGTCTATGCCGCGCAGGGACAATTGGGGGAAGATCTCATCATCCGCATCAGCGATGGGTCGCACCGGACGCCGCTCCAAATTGAGAGTGAGCTGACCTGGCTGGATCATCTCTCCCGCCACCGCTGTGCCGTGCCGCGGCCGGTTCGCACCGCCGACGGCAAGTTGCTTGAAACCTTTGAGCACCACGGTGAGGAGTACCACGTGGGGCTGTTTGAAAAACTCGACGGCGAGTTGCTGCTGCCTAAGAGGGAGGATTGGCTGCGGCCGGAGCTACAGCGCCAGTTTGGCAAGATGATTGGCCGGATGCATCGCGCGAGTGATTCGCTGGAGCTGCCGACTCGGCTGAAGCGCCGCCACTGGTACGAAGACACCGAGATGATGATGCCGGCCAACGTCCCAGAGGTGTACGACGAGGAGGCTGCCGACATGATGTTCTCTCATCAGCACCTGATGGAGGAGTTTGCCCAGGATACGGATCCGAAGCATTACGGACTCTGTCACCGTGACGTCCACTGCCTGAACATCCTGAACGATAAGGGTAAGTTATGGCTGCTCGACTTTGAGCTGGGCTGCCAGTGCTGGCGGATGGTCGACTTTTCGGTCTCCCTGCTCTTTCTCTTTTACCTGCCGCTGTGGAAGCTGGAAGGCACCGGGCCGGAGGACGCGCATCGCTTCTTAGTTAACGTGGTGGAGGGCTACCGGCAGGAACACGCTCTGGAAAGCGAACAGCTCGCCATGCTGCCGGATTTGATGCGCTTGCGCGAAACGCTTTGCTACGTGGTGACGATGCCCGAGTTGGAGAAATGGGACAAGGCCATCCCCATGGGCCAATGCAGCATGAGCGAATTGTTCACCTGGATGGAAGAACGCTGGCAACAGGGTTTCCCCGAATACGAGTTGGATATCAGCGGCATTTAACCTGCTGGTTGCGGTCAACTTCTCTGGGGAAGAAAAACGGGATTCGCGCGTCTCACTTGCATGGGGGCTAAGACGTGTTCCCTTGTGCATATGAACTGGCGGATGAAATCCTTACTCTGGCTGCTCGCCGGCGGACTGCTCTTCCCGGGAAGTCTGGTGGCCGCGCCGCCGCTGAAGGTTATCGTCAAAAAAGCGCTCGATCGTTACGAGAAGCAGGAGAAAGACCTCCTTGGCTGGGAATATGACCAGTTCGTCATCGCTGAAGCGCTGGATGATAGCGGGGAGGTTGGGAAAGTTCACGAGATGGACTTCCTGGTGAAGTTCGAGAAGGAAGGTCCGCGGCCCGTTTTGGTTGCCCAACGGGGGGATCCGCTGCTTCCGCAGATGAGCGAGAAGGACCAGAAAAAGTTTGAGCAAGCCTACGACTCCAACCGCAACAAACTGAAGCTGCCGAAGCTAATCAAGTTTTTCGATCTGACGTATCTCGGTGAGGGGAAGGCGATTGGAAAACCCGCCTACATCGTCGGCTTTAAGCCCAAGCCGGGGGTGGAAACCGAAACCAAGTTTGAAGCGGTCCTGACCAAGATGACGGGGAAGGTTTGGCTGGCGAAGAGTGATTACTCGATTCTGCAAAGCGAGGGGAGGCTCATGAAGCCTGCCGATCTCGCCTTGTTCTTCGCCAAGCTCGGGGAACTGGAATTCTTCTACAAAGCACAAAAAATCCGGTCGGGCTACGCGCCTGGGAGCTTGAAGCTGCGCTTCAAAGTGAATGTTGGGCTCTACGAAATCCACCATCGCCAACGCATGACGATGAAGAACTACCGGAAATCAAAGAGCTAAACCGAAGTGGGTTGGCTGAGGCCCGTGGAGGCTTCTTTTTCTTTGTGCCGAGCGGCAACCGTTTCGTATTTGGTCGCCAAGTCGCGGCCCAGGTTTCGCTCGTCGTCGCGGAGTTCGCGCACGACTTTGGCTGGGAGGCCCAGAACCATCGAGTAGGGCGGCACGACCATCCCCTGAGGAACCAACGCACGCGCACCGACGATCGAGCCTTCCCCGATCAGCGCGCCGTCCAGAATGGTGGCCCCCATGCCGATGAGAGCGCCTTCTTCAATCGTGCAGGCGTGGACAATGGCCCCGTGCCCCACGGTCACATGCGGCCCAATGATGGCACCGTACTTGTCTGCCAGGTGGACAATGCTGCCGTCCTGCACGTTGCTGCCTTCGCCCACCACGATGCGGTTGATGTCGCCCCGCAGCACGACCATGGGCCAGATGCTGGCGCGGGGGCCGATCTCCACATCGCCGTCGACATAGGCATGGCGCGAGACCCAGGCCGTCTCCGCAACGCGCGGCGTTCGGGACAAATGGGCTGTCAAACGCTCGGATAATTCCATACGCTTCAGCATGGTTGCCCTCGTTGGTAGCGGCAAGCCTGGATCACGCCTTTCGCCCATCTCACGCTATGTCTTCTTCTACCTATCTTTTGCATCACGACGGCGAGACGACGTTTCGCGCTCCTGAAGGGCAGCATTTTGAGTGTCGCGACTGCGCGGCCCGGTGTTGCACCATGCCGTGGCGGGTCATCATCACGCCGGAGGAACGCGCCCGCTTCGAGGAACAGGAGTGGATTCGCGAGCGCTTTAAAAAGCAGGGGGTGGCCTTCGAGACGCTGCCGAGCGGTTCATCCGCCATGCCGTTGGTGGTGCGGGAAAGCGATCAACGCCTCGTTTGCGCCTTCTTGGATGAGGATGAGTTGTGCAGCCAGCTCAAACACCACGAAAAGGACTTTTGGAGCCGGACTTGCCAGACCTTTCCCTACGAGTTTATTGAGGACGAGGGGGGCGAGGTCCGAGTAGCGCTTTCCGAGCATTGCCCTTCGATCCGAGAGAATTACGGCCAGCCGATGGCGCCGCAGCTGGGCAAGTACCTGCAAGCCAGCGGAGGAACCAAGAAGCTGGCGAAGGAGATGCTTATCGGCGCCGGCACCAAGCTGAACCAGCGCCAGTGGCTCGCGGTGATCGAGCGCTGGGAAACCGCGCTTGATCCCGAAGGCGGAGCGGTCAACACGGGCGATGCGCTCTGGCAGGTCTTTCGCCTCACAGTGGAACTGGGGAATCAATTGGTGGGGCAGGAAGAGGTCAGCGACGGGACTTTCGACGCGAAGCTCAAGGAGGCAGCGGCGAAAGCGACGACGGGCGTGGAAGCGTCGAACCAGCCCTCCACTCTGGCGCGGCTGTTGATTGCGCTCAGCCTTTCTCGTCTCACGCTGCCGCTGCGCTTGATCGACAAGCCCCGCCTCTCTCTGCGCAACGCCTGGTTTGGCTACCGCAATACCATTCGGCTATGGAAGCAGCAGGGCGAAATCAATCTGCTCCAACTCCCACAGACCTTCGACCTTGCTCAGCTGAAAGGGATTCCTCCGACCTTGGCCAGCGAGGAACACGAGCGTCGGGTGCGGCGCTTTTTCCTCGGCGTCATCCGCCGGCGGAATCTCTTTTGTGAAGAAGGCCGGAGCCTGCACGATATCGTCCTGGACCTTGGCCTGGCGTATGCCGTGCTGCAATTTGTGGCCCGTTGCCGGGCACTGGCCGCGGGGCGGAAGGCCGTCGTCGCCGAAGACTTGGGTGAGGGGATTGCCTTTGCCGAGTGCTTTTTCCTCTATCATTACAACCGCACGCCGCCGCCTGCCTTGCTCAAGCTGCTCATGGCTACGCTTTCGACCAATGAGCCGGCTTTCCGCGGTATTCTGACCGTCGAATCTCGTTAGCTCAAAAGCTTGCGGCGGGGCCGCATCGTCCCTTACATCGGGGAATGATCGAAACCAAGATTGGCATCATTGGCGGCAGCGGCCTCTACCAGTACGAAGGCTTTGAAATCGACAACGAAGTGGACGTGGAGACGCCCTTCGGCCCCGCCTCGGACAACATTTTTGTCGGGAAGCTCGGCGGCGTGGAGGTAGCGTTCCTGCCCCGCCACGGCCGGGCGCACAACTATCTCCCGACCGAGGTGCCCTACCGCGCGAACGTTTATGCGATGAAGCGCCTGGGGGTGCAGTATCTCATCGGGGTGGGGGCGGTTGGTTCGCTCCAGCAGCAGCACCAGCCCGGTAATGTGGTGCTCCCGGATCAGTTTTTTGACCGGACCAAGGGGGGCACGCCGCAGACGTACTTTGGTAATGGCATTATCGCCCACGTGGCTTTCAGCCATCCCTGTGATCACGCCATGATGGAAGAGCTCCGCAAATCCGGCATGGAACTGGGCTATAACATCTGCAAAGGCGGGACGTACGTGAATATCGAGGGCCCGGCCTTCAGCACGCAGGCCGAGTCGCTGGCTTACCACAAGGCAGGCTATGACGTGATTGGGATGACGAACTTGATCGAAGCCAAGTTGGCGCGCGAAGCAGAAATCGCGTACGCCTCCATGTCGATGGTGACGGACCATGATGCCTGGAACCCGCGGATTGAGCCGGTGAGCGTGGAGATGGTCATGCAAATTTTGAAGAAGAACAAGGACACCGCGCAGGAGATTCTGGCGCATGCGGTGCCGCGCATCGCCGAACTGGGGGAACTGCCGGCACATCGCACATTGAATGGTGCGATCCTGACGCCGGCGAAGGCCTGGCCGGAAAATACCGCCACCAAGCTCGACGCCATCATCGGCAAGTACAAGGAAGCCTAGATTTGGGATCTATCCATCCGGATAGATCGCCCTTGGTTCCCACGTTGCCCAGACAAGCTGGGTACCGTGTAACGCTGGCTATTCGGCGCGGTAGCCGAAGTACCAGCGCTCTTTGATGATCTTGGCAACCTCAGGCGGGACCATGCTTTCCCACTCGTTGTCTTTGTCGCGGATTTTGGCCAGCACGGCGCGAGAGAAGATGTGCATGATGCTCTCGTCGTATTCCTCGATCGGGTAGATGTAGTCGTTCTCCGTGAGGTATTTGAAGAGGAGTTTGAGTTTTTCCGGCGCTTGGTAGTCGCTGACCGTGGTAATGGCACCGAGATCTGGATCCTTGTACGGATAGATGTAGAGGCGCAGGTCGTTTTTAAACAGACGGCCAAAGGATTCGAGGATGCCACCTTCCAGGTGGTTGTAGTATTTCTCGTCGAGCAGGTCTTCCACGTTCGGCACGCCAAGGACAATGCCGATCGGCTCCTTGGTGTAGCGCCAGAAGAAATGGGAGAGGCGGTAGAAGCGCGCGTAGTTGGAGATGAGCACGTATTTGCCCATGGCAGTGATGAGGTCCGCGCGGGCGAGGAAGTCCTTGTGATCGATGACGCCCGTAGCGAGTAGGTTGCGCATGGTGATTTCCATCACCTCGACAATCTTGCTTTCGTCGAAGTCGGGGTCCTTTGCCTGGGCGCTTTTCACCATGGCTTTCCGGGCGCCGGTCATCATGTCGATGTTCACGTGCGTCACCGGGCGGAAGCTGCCCCGCTCCATCAGCACGGGCTTCTTGTGGAAGACGTCGGAGGGCTGCTGGATGGAGCCGTCCGGCGCAATGAGCGCGGCATTGGCCAAGCCCTTTTCGACTAACTGCAGGGCCATCAGGCGGTTGTCCACGTTGGAGAAAAGCGGCCCCTTGAAGCGCACCATGTCGACCTCGATCCGGTCCATGGAAAGGCCGTCCATCAGCGAGACGATCAACTCTTCCGGATTGCTGTGCTGGTAAAGCGCCCCCCAAGTCAGGTTGACGCCGTAGATGCCCAGGGCCTCCTGCTGGAGGAGGTTCTCCTTATCGCGCATGTGCACGTGCGTGATGATGTAATTGGGCTCGGACTGCGGCTGCACCTGGAACTTGATGCCCAGCCAGCCGTGACATTCGTTGGTGCCGAGGTAATTGCGGGCCGACACCGTGTTGGCGAAGGCAAAGAAAGCGTTGTCGTTGCCGCGCTTCTCATTCAAGCGCTCGATGAGCAGGTCGTACTCATAGTCGATCATGTTGACCAGCCGCGGCTCGGAGACGTAGCGCTCGCCCGCGCCGTAGATGGCGTCGGAGAACTTCATGTCGTAGGCGCTGATGCTCTTGGCGATCGTCCCCGCGGCACCGCCCACCTGGAAGAACCAGCGGGCGACCTCCTGGCCGGCGCCGATTTCGGCAAAGGTGCCGTAGAAGCGCTTGTCGAGGTTGATCTGGAAGGCTTTGTCGTGCGTGCTCTTTTGGGGCTGGTGATCGCTCATAACGCTGACTATGCCAGCCTGACGCCTCGCGCCAACTGCGAATCGGAAAAAAATGCGTTACGTTTTGGTGACGTCGAGATTCTTGGTTGTCTTTGTCCCAAGGTCCTTGCTAGTGGGATTGTCGGGTGGGGATCAAATCCAGACGATGCATGACTTAGAATGTGTTTTTAGGCGCTCAAGCTATGTGGTTTGCGCGAATCTTAATTATTAAGTTATATGTATTTTATAAATTTTGCGTTTAGGCTTGCTAATGTTTGTCTCTAGATTTTATAGGTGGTAAGAACATTGAAACACAACATTAACAACTAGGGGATAGTCATGAAATCGATCATTATTGCGTTAATTTTTAATCTGTTTGTCTTGCTTCACTTACCTGCTGCCATTCTTGAATATGGAACGATTGACCCGCGTAGTATCAACACCATTTTTGTCTATGACGTCAACAATACGGGCAACGAATTTCTTGGCGTAGGTGGTACTGGCCAAGCTATCGCAACGGTTAAGGTGGATGACCAAGACTTGACGCTTCAGTATGATCGTTTCGACGTCCGTAGTGTTGGTAGCTTCACGAATTCCGCCTCTTTTGATGTGACGGTGGGACTTGGACAGGTCGAGGAATTTATCATTAGCGTTACGGTTACGGACCTTGAAGCCTCACTTCCGAAGTCGGGTTTCCAAACCTTGAGTCCGGGAGCCGGCGGAATCTTTGAAATTAACGAGACGGTCGTTTTTCAGACTATCACTATTTCG
>CAWUJC010000082.1:0-8069 GCA_963922355.1 uncultured bacterium
AGCACATAGCCCTCGGGCGAAACCAGGTGGGGGAGGCGTTCCAGGCAGGCCCGGGGTTCGGGGAGCCGGCAAATCAAGTTTGCCATGACGACGAGATCGAAGGGTCCAAGGTCATCCCTTAGCTGAGTGGCGTCACCTTGTTCGAACTGGGCGCGTTCGGGGTGGGCGCCGGCGGGCAGCGTTGCTTCAAGCGATGTCGTGCGCGTGCCTTCGTCAACCCGGTCGTAAGTGATCGCGCCGTTTGCTTTGAGCCGGTTGGCGGTCTCAATGAAGCGGTGGGAAAAATCAATGCCGGTGACCTCGGCGGCGATTTTGGTTAGCTCAAAACTGGTGCGCCCCACCGCGCAACCCAGATCAAGCGCTCGCGCTTCGGGTGGTAGCTCCAGGCCATTCAGGGCTTCCGAAACCAGACGGGCGGCAAAGTTATGGGCCTGGCGGGGAGCGACATTCTGGTAGGCGGCAGGTAAGGTTTCCTCCCAGCTAGCGTAGTGGAAGAGGAGGTATTCAGCGACGCCGCGGTCGCTCTCATAGTAAGGCTTGGACATGGCCCAACCTACCACGTGACAGGAATTTGCAAGGCCGCGCGTAAGCGGGTCAGGTAGGCTTCCCGGCTGATCTCGATGGCTCCCAGGCGTTCCGTCAAGGGGGAGAGCACTTGCGTATCGAACAGCACCACGCCTTGCTCGCGCAGCCGCTCAAACAGGTGAAAGAGGCAGAGCTTGGAGGCATCCGTTTCTTTGTAGAACATGCTTTCGCCCGCGAAGAAGCCGTTGAGGTGGACCCCGTAGAGGCCACCCACCAGGCGGTTGCCGTCCCAAGCTTCAACGCTGTGGGCGTGGCCCGCTTCGTGGAGCGCCGTATAAGCGCGGATAAAGCGTTGGCTAATCCAGGTGCTTTCACGGCCTGGGGCTGGGCGGGCGCATTGGCGGATCACTTGCTCGAACGCGCAATCGTACGTGATGGTAAAGGGGGAGTGCCGCAGCTTGGAAAGCAGGCGGCGCGGGGGCTGGACCTTCTCAATTTCAAAGATAGCCCGCGGATTAGGCGACCACCAGGTGAGGGGGTCATCCGTCCAGGGGAAGATGCCCGATTGATACGCCAAAAGTAGCCGAGGGAGAGACAAATCTCCCCCCACGGCGAGCAAGCCTTCCCGGCTCGAACGCTTCACGTCCGGAAACTGAAGATGATCGGGAAGGAGAATGGTCATCGTGGATTTCTACGCAGCGGCTGTGCCAACTATCTTAGTTTAAGCCCGGGGAAACGCTAGTTCGAAACCGGCCATCTGCCACCCTAGCGACAAATTTTTTCCTCCGCCGAGGAGGAGGTCGCAAGCTCGGTCTGACGAGAGGCCGGGACGCTTTCTGTTTCGAGAGCGGGGGCGGGAGCCTCCAAGGGGGAAGGGGCAGCCTGCCAGATGCCGTCCTCTTGGCTGACCGGGATTTGCAATGTGATCGCCGTCCACTTGCCCAACTCGCTCGCAGCACTGACGTTGCCGCCGTGTTGTTCTAGGATGTGCTTCACAATAGAAAGGCCCAGGCCAGTGCCGCCGTGGTCCCGGCTGCGACCCTTGTCCACACGGTAAAAGCGTTCAAACACGTGCGGTAGGTCGGCTGAGGGGATGCCGAGGCCGTTGTCTTGGACCTTAACGTGCACCATCTTATCTTCCTGCCAGGCGGAGATTTCCACTTGGCGCGGCGGGCTGGAGTAAGACATGGCGTTGTCGAGGAGGTTAAAGAGGACTTGCTCGAACTTCAGTCGGTCGGCCTCGATCGGCGGGAGGTCGTCTTCCAACTTTAAGGTGACCGTGGCTTCGTTTTCTTCGATGCGATGGCGGTAGTCTTCCAGAATTTGCTTGAGCAGTGGCTCTAGGTGCAGTGTGACGGGATGGACTTCCATCCGCCCGGATTCCAACCGGCTGAGGCTGAAGAGGTCTTCCACCAAGGAATTCAGGCGGTTGGAATGGCGATTCATGATCCCGAGCACTCGCTGGATTTCGCTCTTCGGTAGGTTGGGGCTGTCGGTTAGCGTCTCCAGGTAACCGCGGAAGATGGAGAGCGGAGTGCGCAACTCGTGGCTGACGGCGGCGACAAATTCCTGTCGCACACGTTCCAGCTTTTTGATGCGCGAGACATCGTGAAAGACGGCGACGAGACCGTTGATCTCGCCACGTTCGCCATACACCGGGACGGCGTTAATTTCCATCTGTCGATCATCCCGCCCCTTAATGCGCAGGGGAACTTCCCGTTTGCCTTCCTGGCCGGAGGCCATGACTTCTCGCAAGAAGAGCTCGATATTGGCTTCTTGCAGGGCCTCAAGTGCGGTTTTGCCCAGCGGGTTGTACTTCAGGTCGAAGAGCTCGAGGAACTCCTCGTTCACGAGGCTGATGCGGTTGTTGTGGTCGAGCACCATCACGCCTTCCACCATGCTACCCATCACGGCTTTGAGGTTGAAGGCGGTTTCAGCAAGTTCAGAGTCCACCTCCTTTTGCCGTTTCCCGATGGCCTCTAGGGAATAACCAAGGCGATGAATCCAGGGGTGTCCGTGGACAAACCAACTATCGGGCATTTCGCCGTCTGCCTGCCGGCGTACGATCTTCTCGAAGCGCTTGGCCCCGTGCCAGAAACGCCAATGCGTCACAAAGATAATCACCAACAAAACGGCGATAACCTTGAGCAAGAAGAACATTTCGAACCCCATGGCGGTTACCTTAACGGGGGCGCTGGGTGGGCGCAAGCTATCGAGAGGGGAATCTTCCTCCAGGTTTTTCCCTTGCATCTCTGGAGGTTGGGCTAGGGTAAGGGACCCCTATGGCCGCCCTGAAACGCGACAAATCTGAAGCCCTTTTTGCCGACGCCTTACACTGCTTGCCGGGAGGCGTGAATTCTCCGGTTCGGGCCTTCCGCGCCGTGGGGGGGCATCCGTTTTTTGCCGCCCGGGCGGAAGGTGCGCGCGTCTACGATGTCGATGGCAACGACTACATTGACTATGTCTGCACCTGGGGGCCGTCAATTCTTGGTCATGCCCCCGGCGTGGTGATTGATGCCGTCAAAGCCGCGGCCGAGAACGGTACCAGCTTTGGCATTCCTAATCCGCTCGAAGTGGAGATGGGCCGCCTCATCTGCGATTGGGTGCCTTCGGTCGATAAAGTCCGCATGACGAACTCCGGCACGGAAGCCACGATGAGCGCCATTCGCCTGGCCCGTGGCTTCACCAAGCGCGAGCGCATCATTAAATTTGAGGGCTGTTACCACGGCCACGTAGATTCCCTTTTGGTCAAAGCCGGTTCCGGTGCCTTGACCCTGGGCGAGCCGGACAGCGCGGGCATCCCGGCGGGCTTCGCGGCGTTAACCACGACCTTGCCGTTCAACGATCTGGAAGCCGTCCGCTCGACGCTCGATTCCCACCAAGGGGAAGTGGCCGCGATTATTCTCGAACCCATTCCCGCCAATGCCGGCCTCATCATGCCGGAGCCAGGCTACCTGGAGGGGCTGCGCCAACTCTGTGATGAGCATGGCACCGTCCTAATTTTTGACGAAGTGATGACTGGCTTCCGGCTAGGTCAAGGCGGGGTGCAGGTTCGCCTCGGCGTTTCGCCGGACCTCAGTTGCTTTGGCAAAGTGATTGGCGGTGGCTTGCCCGTGGGTGCCTTCGGCGGTCGCTCGGATATCATGGATTGCTTGGCTCCGCTTGGGCCCGTTTACCAAGCGGGCACGCTTTCGGGGAATCCACTCGCCATGGCGGCCGGCTTGGCCCAGCTGCGCACCCTGGCCGATGGTAGCGTCTACGCCCGGTTGGAAGAATTGGGCGAGAAGCTCCGCGAGGGCGTTTTGGAGATGCTCAAGCGTCGCGGGCTGGAGATGTGCTTCCACCAGATCGGGTCGATGTTCTGCCTCTTTTCCTGCCCTGGCCCCGTTCGGAATTTGGATGACGCGATGAAGGCGGATCGTGACGCCTTTGCCCGGGTTTTTCATCGCTTGCTTGAAGCTGGGGTGTATGTTGCACCGTCACAGTTTGAAACGGGCTTCCTCAGTGCCGCGCACACCGAAGCGGATCTCGACGCCACGCTCCAGGCTTTTGATGAGGCCCTCACGGCAGCATAGGGCGGCAGAAGCCAAGATGGATCGATCAACATGAAGTGTTTTACCTCTCCCCCGCTGCTCAAAACCTTGAGTCTGCTGGGCGTGTTGGCCACGAGCTGGGCCGCTTCGGTCGCCGCCGAAGAAACCACCCCGGCTACCGGCGTGGTGCCGGAAACCCAGGAGCCCTTCCCGCTCGAGCACATCGTGCCCAACATGAAAGGGACCACCTACACGGTGCTCCAGGGAACAAAGATCGTACCGGTGGAGACCATCATCCTAGGCGTGGAGAAGAACGGGCTTGGCCCCGGCTTGGACATGGTGATCGGGAAATTGGTCGACCCCAAGACCGAGCTGACCAACGCCGTCCACGGCATGAGCGGCAGCCCGATGTACGCGGTGGACCCCACCGACGGCAAGCTCAAGCTGGTGGGGGCGCTTTCTCGCCGGATCGCCTTCTTTGAGAAAGACGGCCACTGCGGCTTTACGCCCATCCAAGACATGTTGGCGGTGGACAAGCATGTCCGCCAAGGCATGGGCGCAAAACAGGCGGAGGCGTCCACGCCGTCCAGCCCGGCGGCGGCGAAGGGCTTGGCTGGCTTGAACAGCAAGTTTCGCCCCATGGCGGTCCCGCTGACGATAAGTGGTGGCAGTGCCGAGCTTTGGGAAACACTGGCCAAAGAAATGGGCCTGCCCGATGACCTCTTTGTCGTCACTCCCGGCGGTGGACAAAAGCCGGAGCTGGCTTTGGAGGCGAAGGATCTTGTCCCCGGATCTCCGGTCGCTGCCGTGTTGATGACAGGCGACGTTGGCATTGCCGGAACCGGTACGCTGACCTGGCGGGAGGGCGACCGCGTGCTTGGCTTTGGTCACCCGATGTTTGGCTTCGGCGAGAGTGGCTTGCCGATGGCAACGGCTGAGATCATCACCACGATCCCGAGCTATGCCATGCCCTTTAAGCTGTCCAATACCGGCAAAATTGTCGGCACTGTTTCGGAGGATCGCTGGTCAGCCATAGGTGGCCTCGTAGGCCCGAAGCCGAAGATGTATCCGTACCGGATCGAACGCACTCATGACGGCGAGCCGCGTCCCGTCATCCAGGGCGAGTTTTATCCACACGAGTTGCTTTCGCCCATGCTCTTTAGCATCGCCTTTTTCCAGTCACTCATGATCAACGATGACATGAGCCGGACACAGGAAATCAAAATCCAGGGCGAGCTGACCTTTGCCAACGCACCACCTTTGAAGTTGGACAACTTCATCGCAGCGGAGAACAACGCGGGGATGTGGGCCGCCAGTCAATTCATGAGCCCCCTGCGGCAGCTCTACCTGCAGAACGAGGAGAAGCTGGAAGCGACCGGTCTGAATCTGAAAATCGAGACGACCGAGAAGCCGATCGCCTATTGGATCGAGAGCATCATGTCCGACAAGAAGACCTACGAGCCGGGGGAGAAAGTTAAGGTCTACGCCGAAGTCCGCCGGGAATACGGTAGCCGCGAGCTGAAGACGTTTGAATTCACTTTGCCGGAAAACATCCGCCGAGGTCGCGTCTATCTGGCCTTGGGCAGCTCCTCCGTGCTGGATAGCCTGCGCTTGTCGCGCCTCCTGCGCCAAGCCAAGACGGTGAGCGAACAGATCGACGTCTTCAACCAACGTCGGCTGGATAATCAGTTGGTGCTCCAGGTTTCCACGAATGCGTCAGGCTTGCTCCTGGACGACCAGGAGTTGCCGTCTCTACCGGCTAGTGCACGGATGCTCCTCGCCGGTGCCAATACTTCGGATCCGCCGCCTTCGCTGCGTGAACAAATCTGGCTGGAACAGACGCAGCCGCTCGACGGTCAAATCAACGGTCTCCAACACCTTGTCATTCAAATCGAACCCTAAGTCGTATGTCTACTTTCCGTTTTTTTCCGGCAGCCGTCGCGCTGTTGACCGCCTTTCTTACCATTCCGCTTTCCGCCGCACAGCCAGAGCGCGTCATTGTCGATAGCTTTGAGGAATTCGAAGCCGGGACGAGCAAAAGTGTGAGCCTGGACGAGCGTGGCTTTCTCCGCAAAGCGCCGGAGGTGAAGCAACTCAAGCACGTCTCCGCCGGGCAGGTTTGGGACATGCTGGTGGAAGCCGACGGCAGCTACTTGTTGGGCACGTCGCCGGACGGCGAGCTTTTGCGCATTTCCCGCACCGGGCAGAAAGAGATCGTGACCAAGTTCAAGGAGAAGCAAGTCACCGCCCTGGCCCGCAACGCGTCGGGCGAGCTGTTTGCCGCCACCGCGCCCGACGGCAAGGTCTATCGCATCCCGGCCAACGGGAAGCCGGAGGTCTGGTTCGATCCGAAGGAAAAATACATCTGGGATTTATTGATCGCGGAAGACGGCAGTATGTTCGTGGCCACCGGGACGAACGGGAAAATCTACCGCGTGACTGGCCAGGGCCGAGGCGCGGTTTACTACGACAGCGAAGAAACCCACATCTACACCATGGCGCAGGAGCCTAAGACCAAGCACTTACTGGCGGGCAGCGGCGATTCCGGCTATCTCTACCGCGTTACGGCCGAAGGGCAGGCAGTGGTCCTCTTTAGTAACGGTGAAAAGCAGATCAACAACATCCTGGTAGATCAAGATGGCGTGATTTTCTTCACCGCATTGGGTGGCAGCAAGCCCAAGCCTAAGCCGAGTGCCTCCTCCTCTTCCCGGCTCGCCAATCTACGGCAGATCATGGCCGCGGCGAACGCCGCACGCGGCGGAAACGGAAAGACGCCGCCGAAGCCTCCCAGCGCTCCTTCCTCTTCCGGGGGCAAAAGCCCGAACGGCGAGGCTTCCAAGGTGTATCGCTTGGGCGAAAGCCTCTACGCCGAGGCGATTTGGTCCACCCAAGCCACGATCTTCACCTTGCTGGAAGTGGAGGGAAAGCTCTACCTCGGCACCGGGGACGAAGGCTATCTCTACGAGCTGACCAAAGAAGGGGATGCGACTCTCTTGCTCCAGGTGGAAGGGCAGACGATTTCCGCCGCCGCGCCCATGGGGAAGGATCAATTTGCTCTCGCGACCAGTAATCCGATCAAAGTGTTTATCACCGGTGGGCCGCGCGCCGGAGCTGGCGTTTACGAATCCGAGGTGTTTGATTCCGAACTCTTCGCCCGTTGGGGAGCGGTTCGGGCCAAGTCGGATGGCCGGGTCAAAATCCGGACACGTAGCGGCAACACACCGGAGCCGGATAAATCCTGGTACCCGTGGAGCGATTTGGGCTCGCAGAGCCAATCCACCAGCCCGGCGGCCCGCTTCTTCCAGATTGAGCTCCAGATCGGCGACGGCGAAGTCGACCGCTTTGAGTTTGTTTATCTCTTGCGCAATCTCCCGCCGCGGGTCGAGGACGTGAAGCTCTTGCCGATCGGCATTGGGTTCCAGGCGATCATCCCACCGCCGCAACCGCCCACTCCGCGTACCGCCGAGCAGTTGCTGAAGATCGAGGAAGACGATGAGCCGGATTCGCTTAAGCGCCAGCTTGATGTGCGCTTCCAGCCCGAGTTGAAGCAAGGCCTTCGCACGGCGGTCTGGGCGGCGAATGATCCCAATGGCGACATGCTGCGTTACAACGTCTACTATCGCGAGGACAACGACGATGACTGGCGTTTGCTTTCCAAGGATTTGGAAGAGCCGGTGATCAGTTGGGATAGCACCGGCTGGCCCGACGGAAACTACTACCTCAAAGTTGAGGCGACGGACGCCGAGGACAACGCGCCGGAGGATCGCCAAAGCCACTCGAAGATCAGTAAGTTGATCACGGTCGACAACACCGCGCCTGCCATCACGGTCAATTCCGTCAGCGGCGGGCAGGTCAAGTTCACCGTGGTCGATGCCGCCAGCATGATCGCGGGCATTCAGGTGTCGCGCAACGGGTACGACTTCAAGCCGCTGCGGCCGGAAGACGGCATCCTGGACGGCCAGCGCGAGACGTTCATCACCTCCCTCAAAGCGGGTGAGATGCTCTTCATCC